>CAZUSQ010000164.1:0-3137 GCA_964622655.1 uncultured Methanosarcinales archaeon | reverse complement strand
AAGCCATGATTGGCTGGATTTTTTTCTGATGTATACTTAATGACTTGACTTAACAAAGTCAAAACTTATATAAATCATTAAAACTACCTTTTTTCTATGGTTTCTAAAGTGCCGAAAAGAATCGCTATAGTGCTTGACGGAAATCGTCGCTATGCAAAAAAACTCGGCTTACAGCCTTGGAAAGGGCATGAATATGGGTTAAGGAAGCTTGAAGAATTATTTAAGTGGTGTATTGAGCTTGGAGTTAAAGAATTGACGCTATACTGCTTCTCTATAGAAAATTTCAGAAGATCAAAAAAAGAGATTAATTACTTGTTTAATTTATTTTGGGAAGAGTTTGATAAGATGAGAACTGGTCAAGGAGTATTTAAAGACAAGATAAAAGTTAATGTCATTGGCAGGCTTAATTTGTTTTCTAAGAGAATGAGGGATGCTATGCAAGAAGCAATGGAAAAAACAAAAAAGAACAAAGCACTTGTTGTTAATTTTGCTCTTGCATATGGAGGCAGGCAAGAAATAATAGATGCTTTTAAAAAGATAATTAAAAAATCAAAAACACTAAAACCAAATCAAATCAATGAAAATCTAATAACAAACAATCTTTACTTAAAAAATGAACCAGATATTGTAATAAGGCCTGGAGGCGAGATAAGGACATCAAACTTTTTGACATGGCAGAGTGTATATTCCGAGCTTATATTCTTGGATAAGCTATGGCCTGAATTTACCAAAGAAGACTTAATTAATTGCATAACAGAATTTAACAAAAGGGAAAGAAGGTTTGGAAAATAAAAAAGTATAAAAAGAAGGGTTAAAAGTTAAAAAATATTCTTTAAAGGTGCTTTTAATGGACCCTTACGAACAGTTTGATGAACAAATAAGAAATGCGGCTGAAGCTTTTAAGCAAATTGACAAAAGAGAGGTAATAAGGGTGATAAGCCATCTTGATGCAGATGGAATAAGCGCATGTGCTATTATGATAAAATTGCTTAATAATGACAATCGCAAATACTCTGTGTCAATAGTGCAACAGCTGAACAAAGGTGTACTAAGTCAACTTGCATCTGAGCCTTATAACTGCTTTATTTTTACAGATATTGGTTCTGGTGTTATTAGTGAAATCAAAGAAATGCTTAATGGCAAAAAAGTCTTTGTTCTAGACCACCATAGTATTAGTGGCGATGATTTTAGTGGTATTGTGTTTGTCAATCCTCACATTTTTGGCATTGATGGTGGCAAAGAAATAAGCGGAGCAGGTGTTGTTTTTAAGTTTGCTTGCGCAGTTGACAAAGCAATGGAGGAATTAGCGCATATTGCAGTTATTGGTGCAATAGGTGACTTACAAGAGCAAAATGGGTTTTTAAGATTAAATGATGAAATTCTTAAAATAGCAATTGAAAAAAACAAAATACAAGTAAAGAAAGGACTTCGCATATTTGGCATGCAGACAAAGCCATTGCATAAGGCTCTTGAGTATTGTACAGACCCTTACATTCCTGGAGTTTCTGGCAGTGAATCTGGTGCTATTCAGTTTCTCTATCAAATTGGAATTGAGCCAAAAAATGGCAATGAATGGAAGAAGATAGTTCATTTAGATGAAAACGATATGAAAAAGCTTGTGACAGGCATTATAATGAAAAGACTTAATGAGGCTCAGCCAGATGATGTTTTAGGCAATGTTTACATTTTGCCTCATGAGGAAGAGGAAAGCTCAACAAGAGATGCTAAAGAGTTTGCTACTTTGCTTAATGCTTGTGGTCGATTAGGAAGAGCTTCTTTTGGCATTGGAGCTTGCTTAGGAGACAAAAAAATAAAGCAGCAAGCAATAAGGACTTTGGCAGATTACAAAAAGGAGATTGTAAATGCTTTGCAATGGTACAATGAAAATAAGTTTAGCGATGATGTTTACTGGGGCAATAAGTTTGTTATTATAAATGCAAAAGAAAATGTAATGTCAACAATGATTGGTACTATTGCTTCTATACTTTCAAAATCTAATTTGATGGCTAACAATAACTTTATTCTTTCTATGGCAAGGGCTCTTGATGGCAATACAAAAGTGTCTCTAAGAACGACAAACAATTTAGATGGAATGATTGACTTAAAGAAGGTTATTGAAGAGATTATTGCAGGCATTGGCAACTCTGAATCTGGCGGACATCAAAATGCAGCAGGAGCTGTAATCCCAACAGAAAAAGAAGAGATGTTTATAGAGCAAGCAAAAGAAGTGCTTGGGAAGTATGTTATTGAGGAAAGGGTTAGGTGAAACACTTCTGAGGATTTATCTTGATGTTTTGATGAAACTTAACGTTTTTTATGAATTTACGCATTAACGAAAAATTCAATAAAAACAAAATAATCAATCCAGCCCCCGTCCAATCCCCCCGCCACCCACCCCATTGCTGTGGCACTTGATTTACTACTTTATTGTGGCGAAAAGCGGAAGATTTATATATTGGTTCATATAACTATTATGCTATGGCAACTCCAATACCTACAAACATTCGAACCGATGATGTAGATAATTTATCTAAACTATTGAGTGCATTACATGCGCCTTATTTGAATGTTAGAGTAGATACTAATCCAGATTATAAAGTTGTAGATGTATACGTCAGACCAAAAGCTTTGCCTGCTAATACTGATATAAAAGCTGTTGTAGTTCAAAATCCACTTATTGCACAGTTAGGATTAGAAGGACTTTTGGAAGCTTTTTCTGGGCTTAGTGGTGTGCCTATAATGGTAGCAACACAACATGTTTTCGCTGTATTAAAAAGTTTAGCTGAGTCAGATTCTTATGACTCTCAAATGTCAAGATCTGGAGCACTTAATTATGCTCGTGGAATTACTGGTCTTAGAATTGGTTCAACTCAATTTAGAGTTCATTATTCGGAAGATAGTGGACAATTAAGTGGAAGAACATTTGAGATAGCAAGCAGATAGTTCCTGTATGTCTTAAGTTTTTTTCATATTCTGTAATTTAAGTTCGTCTAAGCCCTAACGATTCTACACTCAAAAAGGGGGCTTTTCTTCTCAGCTTCGCGTAAGACAAATGGTTATGCAAACTTTATTTTCACTCCTCTATTATTTCAGAAGTTCTTCTTTAACTTTTGCTTCAAATTTATAGAAGTCTTTAT
>CAZUSQ010000163.1:0-3147 GCA_964622655.1 uncultured Methanosarcinales archaeon | reverse complement strand
AACTTTAAACACTAATTGCAGTCATCACCTCTTTTGAAATATTATTTTTCTTAAACTTACCATCTTGTAATCTTTCCAATGCAATCTTTGCTGCTTTAATTCCACTTAAGAACATTCCACCAAATATTGGGCCCATTCTTGGCAAGCCAGCAACAGAGTTTGCTGCCATACCTGCAACAATTAAGTTAGGAAATACTTCTTTTGTGTTGTGGATTGTAGCTATTTCAGCCTTTTCAACCCACATTGAGCCTTCTCTTCCAACAAAACCACCTTTAATAGGCTTTATTTTTTCATGCACAATCTTGCATACTTCTGCATTATGCCCAGTTGCATCAATCACAAGCTTGCTTTCAATTGCTAATGGGTCAATGCATTCTGCTGTTAAATGAGCAACTTGAGTCCAATTGACAACAACACCATGCAAGCCATCATCTCTATAAATAACATCCTGCACTTTTACAGAATTAAGCATCTTTGCTCCATGCTCAAATGCATTTGCAAGCAATTTTGCTGAAACATAGTAGCTATCTGCAATATACAAGTTGTTTTGCTTCTGCATCTTTATTCCAAATGCTTCAAGAAATTTGTTGGCCGGCTCTTCAACAACTATTTTTGGAAACAACATGCCACCTTGCCACATACCGCCTCCTGCTTTAATGTCTTTTTCTATAATTAATGTTTTAATGCCTTCTCTTGCAAGCAACAAAGCAGCTGTTGCTCCAGCAGGGCCTCCACCAACAACAACAACATCAGTTTCTGCATATTCAGAAAAATCCTTCATAAAATTCTCAAGAATTGCTCTTGTTATCTCAACCTCTCTTACTTTGCTATTTATCATCAAAAACCACCTCATTGCTTAGATTATTTTTATAGTTTAAATAATTTTTGATAATGATTTACAACTCCCTAACCCCGTCTTTTGTCACAGCCATCAACCTTATGCCAATTCCAAGCTTTAATAATGCAGACAAAATTGCCATATGCTCTTTTCCTGAACCAGAAACAATGTTTAATGCAACCTCAAAATCTGTAATTTTGCCTTTTAATCCTTTTCTAATATCTTCAATTAACTCAAAAACTGGTTTTTGAAAATCAACAACAATAAACTCAAGCTTTTTTTCAGCTTTAAAATTCTTTTTTCCATAATCGTTCGTAATAACAAATACCTTTTTCCAGTCTTGCTCTTTAATCAATCTTGCAACATGAGCCCAGCTTTTCTCGCCACTTGAAAGACAAGCAACTAAATCTGTCATAAATATTTAGGATAAAAGTATATTATATTAATGTTTTTATTATTGTTTCTGAATATCAAATTATTTTAAATTAAAACAATAGATTTAATAATTAATAAAAACAACACTAACTTAAATAAAAAATAAAAATCAAAAATGCCACTAATAACTTTTGGAGAAATAATTGATTTAATTATTATGACTTTTTTTGTTGGCTATATTTTTTCGGATATAATTCCTATCAGAAGAGAGCATTACGATCCTTTAACTCATTATAAAAGAGGTTTTGATTTTGAAGGATTGAAATTTGCAATTCTTGCAACTGCACCAGCAATTATACTGCATGAATTAGCACATAAGTTTGTTGCTCTTGGCTTTGGATTAGATGCTATTTTCTATGCTTTTTACAGAAGTTCATTCACTTTGATTCTAGGAATCTTAACAATAATTTCAAAACTAACAGGATTTGGCTTTATGTTTTTTGTTCCTGGATTTGTTGGTATAAGCGGCACAGGCACACATTTGCAATTTGCACTTACAGCATTAGCAGGCCCTTTGATTAATTTAATGTTATGGTTAGGTTCTTGGTATCTTTTGAAAAATAAATTATATAAGAAAAATTATTACTTGCTTTTACTCTTAACACAAAGAATCAATATGTTTTTGTTTATCTTCAATATGCTTCCATTGCCTGGTTTTGATGGCTACAAAGTTTTTATGGGGTTAATAAAGGCATTTATTGGATAAGTTTTTATATAATTAAAATAAAATAAATTAAATGCTAGATGTATTTTTTATTGCATTGTTCTTTACATTTATTTCTGAGATAGCAGACAAAACGCAGCTTGTTATTTTAGGGCTTGCATTAAAGTATAAAGCATCTTTCCAAGTTTTCTTAGGAGCCCTTATTGCACATTCTTTTATGGATGCAATTGCAATAATTATTGGATATTTTTTTAGTTTTACAGTGCAACTAAATTTAATAAAAATAATAATTGGTATTTCATTTATTTTATTGGGAATTTATGGCTTAATAAAACCTTATATAAAAAGAACAAAAAAAGAAGAAAAGAAAATTGAAGGAAAAACACCATTTGCAATTGCTTTTCTTACAGTTCTATTGAGCGAATTTGGTGATAAAACACAGATAAGCTCTGGCTTGTTAGCTGCAAAGTATTTATTGCCTTGGCATGTCTTGATCGGCACAATTTTGGCACTTGTATTAGCTATAGGCTTAAATGTATTTATAGGAGCTAAAATAGCAGAAAAATTGCCTGTGAAAACAATAAAAATTGCAACATCTGTTTTGTTTATTTTATTCGGAATAATTAGTTTATTGACTTAAATTATCAATCTTTGCAGCAACTATAAAATCATTTTCCGACAAGCCTTTTATCGCATGTGTGAACAATTCAATCTCAACTCTGTTGTAATGCACACAAAAATCAGGATGATGTCCTTCATTTTCTGCAATTTCAGCAACTTCATTTACAAACTTCATTGCTTCTACAAAATTCTTGAATTTAAATTTCTTATAAAGGTGCCCATCTTTAATCTGCCATGTTGGAATCTCTTTTAGCAGTTCATTTACTTTTGATTCTTCTAATGGAGGAGTTCCAGCTTCACAAGGAATGCATTTTTTTTGGGTTAAGTCCATAACAATAAAGAATTTAATCAAGGATTTAAATATTATTAAAGTACTCTATTTTCCTTCAATATAGAAAACAATTCCAATTTATTCACTAAACCATAAATTATAAATAAAACTTGTTTCATTACTAAGAAATGCAACGACTTAAATTGTATAAAACTAATTCTAAATTAAAAACTACAATAAATTATCTTAAATTATTTCCAAAAACAAGCGACTCATTTACTTTCACAAGTGATATAGGTGCCCCACATAGCATTGTTT
>CAZUSQ010000162.1:0-3158 GCA_964622655.1 uncultured Methanosarcinales archaeon | reverse complement strand
TTGTTTTGTAGGCTTTGCAAACTCCTAAAACACTTTGAACTTTTTTTGGTGAAATTCCTAAGCCAGTGCAAACTCCTCCAGCAATTGCATTTGAAGATGTGACAAATGGGTAAGTGCCATGATCAATATCAAGCAATGTTCCTTGAGCACCTTCAAAAATAACTTTTTTATTATTGTCTATTGCATTATTAATTATTATAGTAGTATCACCAACATAGTGTTTTATTTCGTCTGCATATTTTTTGTATTCTTGATAAAATTCCTCTTCACCAAATCTTTTTTTGAAAATTACATCATCAACAAATTCATAAACTTTTAAGCCAATTCTTGCTGCTTTGTCAGTGTAAGCAGGACCAATTCCTCTTGCAGTTGTTCCAATT
This sequence comes from uncultured Methanosarcinales archaeon, assembly GCA_964622655.1. Taxonomy (GTDB): domain Archaea; phylum Nanobdellota; class Nanobdellia; order Woesearchaeales; family GW2011-AR4. The sequence goes on along the minus strand of CAZUSQ010000162.1, from coordinate 2,778 downwards.
TTGCCACCAACCTTTTTGTCTTCTTCAATATGATGCGGCAAAATAATGTGAGCATTTTCGCTAATTACTAGATTCTCAGGAGAAATTTTTATCCCATTTTTTTCTAAAAATTTAATTTCTTGCAACAAAACTTTTGGGTCAATAACTAAACCATTTCCAACAACATTAAACTTATTTTTATGCATCACACTAGAAGGAATTAGATGAACCACAATTTTTTTATTATCTACCTCAATTGTGTGTCCGGCATTATTGCCACCGTTAAACCTTGCAACAATATCTGCTTTTGCAGCCAAGAAATCAATTATTTTGCCTTTACCTTCATCTCCAAATTCTGTTCCAATAACTGCAATATTTGAAGGACCAATTTGTCTTGCCATAAAATAAAGCAAATGGGGATTTTATTTAAAGGTTGCGATTAAAATTAAAGTATCTTTCTAGCTGTTTTAAGAGCTTGCTTTACATCTTCTAACTCTAAATTCAAGTAAACATTGTGCTCCCTTAGCAAATCAAAAAATTCACTTAAAGATACTCCTGCAAGCTTCGCTCCTAACCCCAAACTTACCTTTTTCATCTTATAAAGCTCAACAGCTTTATGCTTCTTTCCCGATTCAACAAGCTCCCTTACTACTTCAGAACGCTTTTCATTCAGAATTTTTCCAAAAAGCTTGATAGTCTCCAAATCCAAACGTGCTGATACAGTTTCCATTTTATTTAACCTCCGCCTTAAAATGCTCGTAAAGCCTTTTTGAGTATCTTCCAATTCTGTAAAGCTCTTCTAATTTACTAATAGCTTCTTCTCCTGATAATTTTTTCATTTCAAAAAGCCTTATAACAACAGCCATTGCGCAAATAAATTCCACTTTTTCAAGTTTGCACAATTTGATAAGTTCTCCGTCATCAGTTAATATGGCTTTGTGTTTTTTATCGTTAAATAAGGCATAAGTGGCTGCTTCGCCTTCGTCAAGCCTAAATTGCGACATTATTTCATTTATTATATTTTTATTGGCATTTGCAATCTTAATTCGTCTGCTCTGAATCAGTTTCTCAATCAGTTTTGCATAATACGAGTCTTTTTCAAACAAAGCCTCTTTCTTTACTTGAATAGGTATTTCAATAGCTGGTGATACTTCCATGAAAGTCTCTAAACACCCTACTTTAGCCAGTAGCACAAGCGTGGAAGTGTTTGAAACTAACATTTACGATTGTATACAAATGTATTATTTAAAGCTTTCGGTTTTTAGGCTTTGAAAATTATACTAAAATTTCGAGAATATTCAAAATATTCCTTTCCATACATGAAAATTTGAAAAATTTTCAGTCTCGAAAATAATTTTGATTATTTTCGATATAGCAAATAATTCCAATGTCTCTATTGTAGGCAGTAAAATTTAAATAAACAAGCGTTTTATCTATGATATGGCGCAACCAAAATACAAGATTGCAACGATTGGCTCTCATTCTGCATTGCAAATATTCAAAGGAGCGCATGATGAAGGCTTTAAGACTATTGCTGTTTGCAAAAAAGGCTCTGAAAGCCCCTACAAGCTCTTTAATTTGGCAGATGAGATTATAAGCATTAATTCTTACAAAGACTTCCCCAAGATTCAAAATCAGCTCATTAAGAAGAATGCTATAGTAATACCGCATGGCTCTTTTGTAACCTATATGGGCTATGAAGGAGTTGAAAAGCTTAAGGTTTTATACTATGGCAACAAGAAAATTCTAAAGTGGGAATCTGATAGATACTTGGAAAGGCAATGGCTTAAGAATGCTGGCTTTAAAGTGCCTTTATTGTTTAAAAGCCCTAAAGACATTGACAGGCTTGTAATTGTCAAATTCATGGGTGCAGAAGGTGGCAGAGGCTATTTCTTGGCAAAGGATGAAAAGGACTTCAATAAAAAAATAAAGCCCTATAAATTAAGAAAGTATGTAATACAAGAATACATAATTGGAGTTCCGTTATTCATTCATTACTTTTATTCTTCTTTAACAAACGAAATTGAGATAATGGGCTGTGATATAAGGTATGAGAGTAATGTGGATTCACTTGGTAGAATATCTGCAAGAGACCAAATAGTTTTGCCAAAGATTGATCCAAGCTATGTAATAGTTGGTAATATTCCCGTTACAGTTAGAGAATCGTTTTTACCAAGATTGATAGAAATGGGGGAAAATGTAGTCAAAGCATCAAAAAAATTAGCACCTCCTGGCTTATTTGGACCATTCTGCTTGGAAACTATTTTAACTCCAGAAGAAGAAATTTTTGTTTTTGAGATATCAGCAAGAATAGTTGCAGGCACAAACCCATTCATTGAAGGCAGCCCGTATACTTGGTTAAAATATAACATGCCAATGTCAACTGGGAGAAGGATTGCAATAGAAATAAAAAATGCTATAAAAACAAATCAATTAAAGAAGATATTGGGTTAAAATTCAATTAAATGGAAAATCAATTCAATAAAAATAAAAAATCAAAAATCCACAACGATTTTTGGATTTATAGAGTGAAGAAAGTAATCCGTTGCGATTACTTAAGTAAATTTATAGGCGAAGCCGAGCGTGTGGCAGACAGCGAGGCTGAGCACTAAATTATGTTGCCGAAGGCAACGGATTAAAAATTCATAGTAAATTTAAATTAACATTAATAAAATGATAACCCAAAAAAAAATTTTAAAAATCACCGATAACTTTAAATATCAGCTGATAATTTATATTATCAAATGAAAACTTATAATATCAAAGAGAAAATAGAAAGATACTTTTTTATGAATCCGA
>CAZUSQ010000161.1:0-3163 GCA_964622655.1 uncultured Methanosarcinales archaeon | reverse complement strand
CAAAAAAGAACAACGGGTTTTTGCAGTTGTCTAAGTGGTCCCTTAACTGCTGAATCTGTAATTTTGATAGCGCCATATTATTAAGGTTTAAATTTGATTATTTAAGGGTTTTCGTTTTTTCTTCAAAGTGAGGTTTTAAACGCGAACAGGAGGATAATTAAAGTGTTGATTAATTTTTCTTAAAGAGTCTATGTATGGATGTGTACTTTCTATTTTAAGTTCGTGCAATAAAATTGCAAGTCTGCGCAAATTGTTCCCCACTGCTCATAAATAGAGTCTCCACAATATAACTTATAAATCTTTATATTTATCCAGCTTTTTTAATTTATTCCTACCCAAAACTTTATATTAACGAATTCTTTATTAAACTCCATGCAAATACCGTTCAGGCAGCACAAGGGCTATGATCCATTAGGAGACTGTGGAAAGGGAAAATGCCCGATTTGCGCAAGAAACAATGCTATTTTCAGAGTAAAGAATACTATTCAAAAAGAAGAATTCACAAGCGATTCTTATTCGGTATTTGTGGGTCGCTATAATTATCCAAATGTAAATGTAGGTATATTAGAGCCTCCTCAAATAAGTGAAGATTCTTGGCTTTACGATGCACCTAACTATTGGGCAGAGCAGAATTTTGAGATTCCTCAGATAGTGGAGCTAAGAAGTTCTTTGATAAATTCCAGATTCAAGTCAAATATTTTCGATGTAAGAAAAAATACTAAATTTCTTGATATAGGCAAAGAGGTTGCGATGGCTTCTAAACCAGTTAGCATCGAAGTCAATTTATACAAAAAGCCACAATTTAGATTAAATATTGATAGTCATGCATTACCTATGGGACCAAATGCACAATTAAAGCAGGTTAAGCTGACAGAAAATCCAAAGATACATGCCAAAATAGAAAAAGTTGTTTCGGATACAGATTTAAAAGCTGGCGAGGGATTGAAAATACTTTATGACAATAAATTTGATGAAAATACTTTAACAAAATTATTGTCAATTGGGAATTTAGGCTTAAAAAAAGACAGAAAATTAGTTCCAACAAGATTTAGCATAACAGCTGTTGACAGCAATATAGGAAATCAGATAGCTGATGAAATTAAACAATATAACCAAACTGGATATTTAGCACATTTTGGTGGTTATTTAGGCAATTATTTTTTAATTTTATTTTTTCCTGAAGTATATAGTTATGAATTGTTTGAAACATATGCCCATACTTTTAATAAAAACAAGCATTTTACTACAGATTTTGAGCCGTATGAAGGCAGAAAATACTATGCAGAAAGCACGGCAGGAGGTTTTTATGCCTGCAGATTGGCTATTTTAGAAAAACTAAAGGAGAGAAGAAAGCAAGCATCTGTTTTAGCTTTGAGATTCATAACTGATGAGTATAAAATACCTTTAGGCGTCTTTGTTGTCAGAGAAAGTGTAAGAAAGGCTCTTAAAAATAAGCCATTGGAATTTGGCTCTAAGGAATTAATGGTAAAATATGCCGAGTCATTGATAAAGAAGAAGTTTAACATTAATGTTTATGATTTATTAATACATAGCAAAGTTTTTGGTTACATAACACATCAACGTAAATTAACTAAATTCTTGGTTTATTAAACCCAAACATATTATAAATTTTTTATTATTATAAATCTCCTCAAACATTGTCTCAACTGCTAAATTACGATTTCTGCTTTCTAAAATATATATTCCAACACCACTGGACACTGGACATCCTCGTGTGAAATATATAAAGGAGTTCTGCATACAAATAAAAAAGAAAAAAGCCGCTCAATCCGGCATAATAAGAAGCTGAAACCCTCAATAGGTAATGAACATAGGTTATATATAAAACTTTTCATGCCGCGGTCGCTTAATCTGGTATAGCGGGAGGCTGAAACCCTCTTGCCAGTGACTTGTGAGCGAGTTCGCAACGAGCTCACTCGCATCTCGAGTGGCTTCTGGGTTCAAATCTCTTTGCAGGATTTAAGCCTCGTGGGTGAAAGTCCCAGCCGCGGCGCGTATTTAACTGGACAAAACAGAAAGATTTAAAAATAAGCGGCTATAACAAATACCAATCAAAATGGCTAACAAAACTTTAATGCAAAATTCTGTATTGTCTTTGTTAGCCCTAAGTCTATTGCTTCTGCTGCTTTTGTAAGACCCAAAATATAACATATTCTAAAAGGGTCTTTTGCATTGATGTCTAAGTTCTAGAATATGTTATAAAAATAAATGAATGGAGGAATGAGGAAAAATGGAACAAGGAGTTGCTCAGGGACAAAATAAATCAATGTATAGAATTGGTAATTACAGTATATTTACTGGTAGGGGTGTAGTACCCACTGCGACAGTTGGACTTTTTCATGGAGATGAACTGTATATTGAATCGAATTGGGGAGATAACCCTGTGGATGCCGTCATTAGGGCAATAAGTTTAATAACCAAAACTCCAATTCAAGTAGAGTCTTTAGAGTCAAAAGCGAACCAAAATGGTGCATCCTCAGCTCCTGGTATAGCTAGTTTAACTGGTAAGTACGAAGGTAGTAGGTATAGAGCTATGGGCACAGGTGTAGACCCAACCGATGCAGCAATTAATGCATACTTAGATGTAGTGAACCAAGTTGTGGGAACTTCTCCAAAACATCAACTCGAACCAAGCGGTATACTAATCCCCTAATATAATTTTGAATATTTTTACAGTGCGGTATATACGGTAAAATCTTTAAATACAACCCCATTATCTAATATTATAAGAATGCTTAATACAAACTTAAACAAAAATACTTTGTTGATTGTGACAGTCATTATCCTATTAATCATTATTTTATAAGGCTCAAAGGCTTAGCATATTCTTCCAGAGCCTTGATGTTATGATGGTTAAATTTTGGAATATGTTAAAAAATCAAATGTCAGAGGAGTGAAAAATGGGGATTGAGATTAAATTAACTGTGGGAGCGATATCATTTTTCCATTGCGATGAGATGGAGGCAATTACATTATTAACTATTGGTAATGGTGCTATGGAAAGAGATTTTCAAGGCGTGGGTGGTAATCCGATAGAGGCAATTCAAAGAGCTCTGCACCAACCTATTCAAGAAGCAATAGAACTCGCAAGGCATAATGGCGAAACTTCTCAATCTCCCACAGTGACAGTTGAATATAATAG
>CAZUSQ010000160.1:0-3185 GCA_964622655.1 uncultured Methanosarcinales archaeon | reverse complement strand
GCCTAAACCACTTTTTGATATACCTGAACCGCCTAAAGATATGAAATATTTTGTACTAAAAACCCCTTCACAGCGTATCAATTGCCATCCGCATATCGTTACTGCAAATGGGATGGATGTGACTCACTTTGATGCACTTCATGGTTTAAACATTAAACCTAATTCAAAATTAAAAGTAGTTAAACCATACAGGCTGACTGTGTATATGGAAGGTTACCCTAAATCAAGACTGCTTCAAAAAATTGTAGGAGCTAACAAGAAACGTCAGATTAAAGTTAGATCGAGCACAATAGGTGGGCATATGGCATGGCTTGAAGTTTTACAGCCAATAAGGTATTATGTCTTATTCACTGCTAGGCATTCAAATGATAATGGGGCCATAACTAATGTTTTCTTTTTTGCACCAAGAGGCTTCAAATTAATACGATCAATAATAGCAACTCATTTTTTATTGCATGATGACCGTAAAATATTAGATACACTGGACTTTCATCCAAGTTTTACAGATGAAGATAAGGCATTGCAGGAATTCTACAAAATAGTTAACAATATGGAGACTTGGTAAAGCCCTGCGAAAAGTATTTATAGAGCCCAATATGGAAATAATTAATGACTGCATTAAAAGAATTTTTCTGGAGAGCTATTGGTGAAATACCAGGCAATAAAATTATATTCGCTGTATTTTTATTTTGCATGTTCGTTCTTGTGCCATTTGTAAAGCTATTGGATTTATGGCAGGTATTAGTGGCTTTTGCTTTGTTGATTCTCTATTCAATTTTTAAGAGCAGAAAATTAGGAACAGTAACAGTATGGTTCATGTCGGCAGTCGTATTGCATAATCTCTATATATTTATTTTTTTAATATTTAAACTTAGCTTAGGAGTTAACCTATTGCCATGAAAATGACCAGCAACAAAAATAAAACCTCAGTTGATTATTACAATCAAATCTTAAAATTACTTCTGTGGGATATGTGCCTTTATCACGTGTTTCTTGGAATAATAGGATTGATTTATGGAAAGGAACTGGAATATATTGCCAGTTCAATCTTTAACTCATCCATAACAATTACCCCCCAAATACTTTCACTGATTCGGCCATTGGCAGCTTACATTACTGTTTTTGGGATTATGATGGGAATAGCTGCTTTTGACCCAAAAAGATTTCGTCCAATAATTTATGCAGGGCTAGTAGTATTGTTTTTCAGGCTGCTCCAATACATTTCTATCATATTCAAAGGGTTTCAGGAATCAGCTAATAGGCCCACCCAAACTTATGGGCTTATGTTTGTAGTAATTTTTACAGGATTTGCTTTTGTATTTTTGTTGTATAAAACAAAGGATACAAAGTAAAGATACTGATATAAGAAATAATTATATATTCATCGCTAAAGCACATAATAATGCTTAAAAAAATATACTATTTTGCTCTGAACACACTATTAGTTGCATCATATGCAAAAGAATATTTATATTTTAAGTATTCGTCATTAAACATTGAAAAAACTCAAAAAAAAATATTATTAAGAATTCTTCGGAAAAACAGAAACACCATTTACGGTAAAAAATATAAGTTTTCTTCTATTGATAACATTAAGGATTTTCAAAGGAAAGTTCCGGTTATCAATTACGATTCTTATAAAAAATATATAAAACAAATTAAAGCAGGCAAGAAGAATGTCCTAACTAAAGATAGGGTTATACTGCTTGAGCCAACTAGTGGTTCAACAGCTCCATCTAAGTTCATTCCATACACTAAAGGTCTAAAGAAAGAATTCCAAAAAGGGATTGGTCCCTGGATTTTTGATATATACACAAAAAGAAAAAGACTTTTGATAGGTGACTCATATTGGTCTATAACCCCTATTATAAAAAATAAACACACATTAAAAAGTAAGATCCCTATAGGGTTTGAAGAAGATACGGAGTATTTTGGAACTTTTCAGAAATTTCTAATTAATAAAACTTTAGCAGTTCCTAAAGAAGTCAATAATATCAGTGATATTGATTCATTCAGGTATGTCACTTTGTTATTTTTATTAAAAGATAAGAATCTTAGGTTTGTATCAATTTGGAATCCAACTTACACAACATTTTTGCTTGAGAACTTAAATCATTGGTTGGGAAATTTAATAAAAGATATCGATGCTGGTGTAATAAATGACTCAGCAAAAATAGACCCCGGGCTTAGAAATAATCTGTTAAAGAAATTGGGAAAAAATGAAAAAAGAGCCAGGGAGTTAAGGGATATCCTTCGTAAGTGGAAATCAGCAAAACATAATGTTCAGAAACTCTATAAAGATATATGGCCAAACCTTGCATTAATAAGCTGTTGGACATCTAGCAATTCCGTTACATATGTTAATGAGATAAAAAAATGTTTCCCAAATGCTGAAGTTCAAGGCAAAGGTTTAATCGCAACTGAAGGGTTTGTATCTTTTCCTATATTTAATCTGAAATTTCCGATACTTTCCATTAATTCTCATTTTTTTGAGTTTATAGACATAAAAACTAAGGAGATCAAACTATCACATCAATTGACTATCAATAGAAAATACTCAGTAGTTGTAACAACGAGCGGAGGGTTTTACAGGTATAATCTTGGAGATCTAATCCAAGTTTTGGGACATTTTGGAAAAGCCCCATTGATAAGATTTGTAGGCAAGGAAAATAATGTTTCAGACCTTTTTGGAGAGAAATTAAATCATGAGCATATAACTCATATATTCAAGAAACTATTCAAACGTTTCTCGGTCAATCCGAATTTTTTTATGCTTGCCCCATGCACTTATTCCAATAAGGTTAGCTATGTAATTTTTCTGCAATGTAGTAATGGAACAAAGAAGAAAAAACTTATTCAATTTAAAGAAGATTTTGAGAAAGAGTTGAGAAAAAATTATCACTATGATTACTGCATAAAATTAGGCCAATTGGGAAGATTGCGTTTATTCAAAATTTACGCGAAAGGAGCTGAAAATTATATGCGAGCGTTGCATAAAAGAGGTCAAAAGATTGGAGATATTAAGCATAGCGTCTTAGGTAAAAATATTAACTGGCTAAATATTTTTCAGGGCAAATTTGTTTCATAAGATTTTGAACGGAAATGAGTTAGCTCGACAATAACTATAATTTGCTACTATTCTCAAGTAAAAAATAAGCGAGGGATGGGACCCGAACCCATGATCA
>CAZUSQ010000159.1:0-3188 GCA_964622655.1 uncultured Methanosarcinales archaeon | reverse complement strand
GTTAAATCTGATAAAAACTTTGAATGCTCACCAGCATTTTCATAATAAACTAATGGCTCTCTTTGCTTTTCTGGATAATCTATATCAAGTGTTGCAGGTTGTCCATTTGGGAAATCTCTTTTGATGTAAGCCCCATAACTGGTATAGGCATATTCAACATTAGTCTGTCCAGATGGTACTCTAAAGTTTAAGCTTCCTGATTTTATGTGGTTTACACTTCCATTGCTCGCATTTATACTAAATTTTAATATACTGGGGTAAAGAGTATCTACATTATCTTTAGCTTTTACTGTTTCATTAATAATAATATCGAATGTCCTAATTGTTAATTGCACTGTATTTGGTAAAGTTTCATTAGTTATATTAATTTCAACTCCTTTGGAAGTGGTTATGGGAACTATATATTCATTATCAGAACTTAATGAGCCGCTGGCGTCTAAATCAACTTGAACATCAAAATCGTTTACTGAAACCTCAGCATTTGGAGATTTAAAAACTTTGAAATCTTGCCCACCTAATTTTAATGTAGCTAATGGCGAATTATTGGAGTAAATTTGTTCAATAATCACTCCATTACCTAAATTCCTAAATTTCAGAGCTGGCAGATCATTTGTGATTTTGTCAGCACCTTTATATTGTAAAGCATAAGTTGATCTTGAACCTCTATCTTTTGATATATCTGAAAGAATAAGGTAAGAATCTTTTTTTATTATTGCTGTTTCCTTGTTTATCAAGGGCCTATTAATTTGCCCAAAGGATATATGATTGGTACCATTTTCTGCTATTGGTAAATTCGCTTTATTTCCATCTCTATCGGTAAATTCAAGATAATATGTATTGTTTTGCAGGTAAATCTTTATGATTTCTTTAGTATTGACTGTCGTGTTTCCTGAACCGTTAGTGACATTTATTATTGCTTCTACAGTTTCAATATTAGTTATATTCTTACCAATATCCCTTTCATCATCTGGTGTTCTTATACTTAATAATATTGATGGACTATCGGATTGATTTGTTAGGTTAATTTCTGCCCCATATCTTGTTGTTATTATTGTATTTGAAGTTGTATCATTGCCTAAAATTCCATCACCGTCTAAATCAACCTGTATATTAAAATCATTTTGGTTTATATCTGCGCTAGTAGCTAGATAAATGCCATTCTTGATTCCACTTAAGTTTATATAAGCTAAAGGTGTAGAATTGCTATAATTTATTTGTATGGTTATACCACTGCCCAAATTTTGAAATCGAAGTACATGACCACTGAGATTTATCTTATCTGCTCCTTTATATTGCAAAATATAGGTTGGTCTTGAGCCTCTAATTGCTGTTCCGTTTGTTATGACTAGGTAATCGTCTTTGCTTATGTTCCAAGCCTCGACATTAACAAAATCCCTATCTATTTCACCAAATAAAAGATTACTTCCACCAGGACTTTTTGCAACAGGCACTTCAACCGTATTGCCATTTGCATCAACAAACTGTAGATTGTATTGGCTTGAACCGCTTGTCTTTAACTTTATTTTTTCTGTATTCTCATTTTTTAAGCCTTTATATGCAATATCCCAGTTTTGTGTGAATAATACTTCAGGCTCCGCAGTAGAGCCACCAGATTGTTGAATTGCATCACTAAGTTTCTTTCCTGCTCCTACAAAGAAATTATCATCAGCAGTCATATTGATGTGAATTCGGGTAATCTTAAATGTGGAGTTATCATCTGACCCCTCAATTATTACATATGCATCATCAATTGAATTATCATTTGATTTTAAACTACCAGTTGAATCAACATCCATGATATTTGTATCCTTTAATTCTAATTTGTTTGCGCCTAAGAAGAATGTTGAACTATGGATGCCTCCAGCATAGTCTTGGTACAGTACATCTGTTACGCCAATTATGGTTCCATCAACCAATTTCTCTGTGTCTCCTTCCATTAATTTCCTTGTTACTTGGCCATTTGCGATGAATTGTGCCTCGTCAGAATCAACAAAGTTTAAAGTTACTTCATAGTCTTTTGAGTTTATTGTGTAATTTCTTGTTTGCTTCTCCAACAAAGTGTCTTTTGCCGTTCCGCTCATTAAAGTGAGCACTATTCCGCTTCCGACTGTTGATGTCCTCCTTGCATCTGCTATTGTGTATGTCTTTCCTAGCATCGTAAGCTCAACATTTTTATAGTCATCTAAGAACAAGCCTGTTGAGGATGATGAGCCTGAGCTATCATAAATGTGTGATTGAAGGTATGGAGTCTTAAATTCTAGCAAATATCTTCCTATTTCCTTTCCCGATTTAAAGTACAAAAAATCTGCCGTTACATCATCGTCATCTTCAGAGTAAATCACATAACCGCTATCCATTTTATTTTGGCTTGATGACCCTAACAAATATAGATATTGGTTATAGTTTGATGTATTTTTACTATTTGTTACATTTCCTGAAGCAAGGGCTTTTAAGTTGGTCTTATCTATGTATGTCGTTATATTGCTCAGTATTTCTCTATTTATTCCGCCAACAGCCAAATCTTCGCTTAATTCTAATTTGTTGGGTGCCGTTCCTACTTTCCAATAAGATGTTTTTGAGTTACTAAAGCTGGTAAAAGGTTTTGAATCTAAGCTATAAGTGCAATTACCGTACATATCAAGCGATATGTTAAACCAAGTTGAATCTGCAGCAATAACTGAATTATTCGCAGGAAAAATAGTTGTTACTTTTAGACTATAAGCAATTGGTAAAACTAAAAAAAACAAGCATAATATGAATAAAGTTTTTCTTATTACCACCATGTAGTATACAAAGTCTTATACTTATTTAAATCTTTACCTTCAATATAGAAGACAACTAAATTTATAAATGCCATTCTTATCTACAAGATAGAATGAAAACATTCGTCATGATCCCAACCTACAATGAAAGCGAGAACATTAAGAAACTGATAGATGAAATCCTGAAATTGAAAATTAAAAATCTTCATGTCGTTGTTGCTGATGACAATTCGCCTGACGGAACTTCAAAAATTGTTGAACAAATTTCAAAAAATAAAAAAAATGTGCATCTTCTGCTGAGGAAAACAGGCAAAGGGAGAGGCTCTGCTGGAAAAGACGGATTTGTCTATTGCCTAAAACATGGGGCTGATATTGTTGTCGAGATGGATGCTGACATGTCTCATAATCCAAAGTATATTCCTAAAA
>CAZUSQ010000158.1:0-3194 GCA_964622655.1 uncultured Methanosarcinales archaeon | reverse complement strand
TTGTCGAGTGCTCTCCATTCGCGATTGTCCTTATGTTGACAGGTATTGCGCCTTCCAATTTTTTGTAAAGCTCGTAAGCAATATTTGGGTTGTACAAAGCCATTGAACTTGAGTTATCTACTAGTATAGTTAATCGAGGGTCACCAGGGACTGTTTTGCTCTCAAGAACAAAAGGAGAAGCAATTGCAAGCAACAAGAAAATAAAGGCCAAACTTCTTAATGTTAATATTATCCTTCTGTCAATTTTCTTCGATTTCAAGTAAGCTTCTAGCTCAAACCTATTGCTGAATTTTACAAATGTTTTTCTTGTAAACCAGAACAAAAGCAACAATACAGGCACAATTGCTACAAGCACATACGAATATCTTACACAATATTTTGATATGCAATAAATGCTTGAATAATCTGGAATTATAAAGCTCATAAGTCACCTCTTCTTTTTATATAAAGAAATTCAGTCAGCATAAACAAAAAGACTAAAGCAAGTATAGGTAATTCTATATTAAAATCACGCTCCTTGCTTTCTCTTTCCAACAATTGCTCTCTTTCTTTCTGAGCCTCTATTTTCGATGGCAAAGCAATGTCAGACTCTTTTTCATCAAGAAGATTAACTGCGAATTTCTTGTTGTCGAATTCATAAATGCCAGCTTCGTCCATCAAAAGCTTTGAAGTTGTTAAGCTCGATGATGGTGTCTTAACTTTTTGCTCTCCAATTGTCGCAATTTTTCCTGTTTTTAAGTTGAAATCCTTTATGTCCTCAGTTCCAACCATGAAATTTATCAATGAGTCCCAGAATATAGGATAGCCTGGCAGAGTCTTGAAGTCACTTGTATCATCTAGTACTCCATAATACACAATCTTTCCTTTTTTCTTTTCTCCATAAACAATTAATGGGGTTTTGTCATCAGCAGAAGCAAAAGTTATTGTTTCTTTTTTTGCTTCTACTCCAAAGTATGATGAGGTTGTTGTGAAACATCTTTCTTTTTCAAACTGCTTGGTTATCTGATTGATTGTTTCAACGCAAACTTTTGTTGGCTTATCGATTTTATTTTTTAACTGAACTATGTTTAAATCCCTCATGCTTATGTCTCTTAAATCGTCTTGAGATGCTATGATTAAGTTACCCCCGTTATTTACATAATCTTCTATATCCTCAAATGTACCAGGCACTATCTCATTTTTTTTGATTTTATAAATGATAATTACATCGTGCTTGTATGGCTCTATTTTCTCCTTTTTTGTATTAATAGAAATAACAGGTGGCCTTACGATGTTTAGCTCTATATCTTTTGCAGCCTCAAGTGCCAATTCAAGGTTTGTTTTTTCTTTTTCATTTGTTATAAGCAAAACAGTATTCTTTATTTTTGGCGGAGTTGCAATATAAGCAGAATCATCAATGCTTAAGTCGTCTTTTGGCTCAAGCTCTATTTTTGAGATGCCTGGCGGTGTATCAAAAATAAAGTTCTCAATTGAATTAGAAGCTATTTTTACATTAGTTTGAGTAATGATCTTATTGTCTTTTACAATTTTAATTGTCACTTGTTTTGGTTCCTTATTAAAATTCTTGATATAAACTTTTGTGTTGTATTTATTTACCTCCAGCCTTGTGACACCAACATTTTTTGCATTATTTGAGACATCTACAAAGTCAACTATTTTGTCCTCTGAAGACAGAGTTGTCTTTACAACTTCTATGTCAGGCCCCTCAGTTGCGAGAAAATCGCTGAAAACAATTATTCTGCCTGGATTATCTCCTAAAATATCCTTGGCAAGTAGCAAAGCATCTCCTAGATTAGTTGTTGTTGCTCTCGGCTTTATTTTTGAAAGAACATCTAAAGCTATTTCTGTATTCTCATTTTCCAAAGCAATTAATGGAATATTTTCAGCCATAATTATGCTGTTTCTTCCGCTTAGCACTTTTTTTGCCTGTTCTATAGCTTTATCAAACCTAGAAATGCCTTTTTCCTTTGCTTGCATTGATGCGCTTACATCCAAAATTATGACAGTATTCTCTAATGTTTCATCATACTTTAGGTTTACAAAAGGCGCAGCTGCAACTAAAGACAAGCCCAAAATAGAGAGTAATTGTATTAGGAACAACAAATTAGTCATTAATTTCTGGAAAAATGCGTATTGCTTTGATCTCTTTTGATCCTGCATAACAAACATTAAGGAGGGAATTACTTTTTCTTGAGGCTTAGGCCTTCTAAGATAAAGAAATATAAAAATTGCAACTGCTATCAATGCCCATAGTCCTAAAGGTCTTTGAAGAGGTAAGTTCACCATTTTTTGTTATTTTTAATTATCACTCTTTTTCACTATCTTTTGATAAGTCTAATTCGATTATATCTGTAGTCTTCAAAATTTCCTCTAATTCCTCTCTTGTTTTCCCCATTAGCCTAGCTAATTCATCTATCCTCATTTTCACCTTTTTTTCTTTTTAGCAAATACAAAATTAACTAATTCTTTTGGATTAATTATATCTTTAACCAGGATTAATATGTCGTTAAATTCGTACCAGAAAACCTCTGATTTTGCATCTATCTTCAAATCCTGCCTTGCTTCCTGCGGCAAAGTCAATTGCCCTTGCTTTGTCAGCTTCGCTTTGCCTATAAACTTTGGTTCCATATTATTAAAATTAATATTAGTATTATTTATATTAAAAATATTTATAATTTTAGAATTATTAGAAGTAATATTTATAAAGGTTTCGGTTTATAGATTCTTAATAAAATTTTTTATACAAATAAAATAAAACTTTACAAACATTTATAAATCTATAACCATTCTAAAGTAGTATGCGTGCTTTTTATGGTGGACAAATAAGACCAGACCATCGAGGCGATTTAGCAGTAGTTGTAAGGATTGAAGGATCTCGATATGCTGCTTTTTTGTATCCAGTTTTATCTAAAGAATTTTTGGAATTAACTGGAGTTTCATTTACTGGATATAATATGTCACAAAGGGCATATATAGGTGTGAGCCCCGAAGCTGGTGAGAGAATCATAAGACAAATTCAAGATAAACAAATAGATGCTCATCAACTTGAAAGCATAGACAGATTTGTAGTATTAGAATCTTTCTTGTAAATATTTAGGTTCAGTATCTCCTAAATAGAATTCTTCACTAATAAGTTTAAAGAAAAATCCATGCAGAAGTTCTGCATGGATTACTGTTTTCACATCGTAAAACAT
>CAZUSQ010000157.1:0-3196 GCA_964622655.1 uncultured Methanosarcinales archaeon | reverse complement strand
ATAATTTTGTTTAGGTATTTGTAGTAATCTTCTTTAGTTTCACCTTTATAAGCGTAAATTTTAATACCTTCTTGGGCTAAAGCAGCTGCAACATCATCTTGTGTGCTTAACGGGTTACAAGAACAAGCAGCAACATCTGCTCCGCCTGCAATAAGCGTTTTTATGAGAACAGCAGTTTCTTTTGTAATATGCAGACAGCTTCCTATTCTTATACCTTTTAACGGTTTCTCTTCTGAGAATCTTTTTCTGACTTCAAGCAAAGCACCCATCTGCATTTCTGCCCATTCTATATTCAATCTGCCTTGCTCTGCTAATTTAATATCTTTGATTTCATAAGTTGCTCCTTTGTCCATAGTACCACCAAAAATGAAGAAAATTCTGTACATTTATATAATTTTTCAATAAAATATTATAAAATTTCTATTAATTTTTAGAAATATTGGACAAAAATAGCAAAATTTATATATAAGTTATAAATTTATTATTTTTATGGCTCTCTGAAAAACTCCCCCTTTAGCAAAAGTCTAATTTCTTGACAGAGAGCCGAGCAATTATGGAAATAGACAATAAAGACACAAAAATAATTGAAATTTTAAAGCAAGATGCAAGATTGCCTATAAGGGAAATAGCAAAGCTCACTAAAATAAGGCCAAGCACAATACACCAAAGAATACAAAAACTTATTGCAAGCAATGTAATTGAAAAATTCACAATTAAGTTAAACAACAAAGCTGTTGAAGAAAATTTTATTGTTTTTATGCTTGTAAAGGGCAGCACAACAGAATATATCGACAATAAATTTCTTAATAGCAAGCATGTAAAAGAAGTTTTCGGGATAACAGGCGAATATGATTTATTGATAAAACTTAAATTCGAGAATGTGGAAGAATTTCACGAGTTCATTTTAAATTTTAGAAAAGAAAAAAAAGAGATTCAAGCGACTTTGACAATGGTAGTAACAACAAATTTGAAAGAAGAAATCTAAAATTCTCTTATATCTTGAAATTCCTTGTACCTTTTTTCTATGTCATCTAGTGTCAAATGCTTTAGCCTGTTCAATCCAAAGTCCTCTGCATTATGGCTTGCAACAACACTGCCATAGACTATTGCCTTTCTAAGATTTCTCTCGCTTGAGTCTTTGGTTTTCGCAAGATAGCCAATAAAAGCTCCGCCAAAGCTATCTCCGCATCCAGTTGGATCTTTTATATTTTCCAATGGATAGCCAGGAGCATTAAAATGTTTATTTTTTGTGAACAATAAAGCTCCATGCTCGCCCTTTTTAATTATAACAGCTTTAGGTCCTAAGCTTAATGCTTCATTTGCAGCTCTAACGAGATTGGCCGTGTTGAAAAGCTGCCTTGCTTCTCCGTCGTTAAGAAGCAGAACATCAACCTTTTTAATGACTTTTATTAAAGATTCCTTCTTGTTATTTATCCAGAAGTTCATAGTATCCATAACAACAAAATCCGGCTTATTAATTTGCCTTAATGTTTCAAGCTGTAGCTCTGGATCAATGTTCGCTAAAAAAACATAATTTATGTTTTTATACTTTTTAGGCATTTCAACGTTGAAATGCTCTAAAGAGTTAAGCTCTGTTTTTCTTGTCTTTGCCTCATTCATATCATACTCATAAAAACCTTCCCAATGAAAAGTTTTGCCACTTATTTTTAATCCATTTAAGTCTATATTTCTTTTTTTCATCAATTCAAAATATTCTTTAGGAAAATCATTGCCAACAATTGACAATAATGCTGGCTTTGAAAAGAAGCTTGCGGCAAAAGAAGCATAAGTTGCGCTGCCGCCAAGAGCTTTTTCAACTCTACCAAATGGAGTTTCGATTGTGTCTAGTGCGACTGTGCCAATAATAAGAATATCGCTCATATGAAAAAAGAGAATTGATTTATATTTAAAGTTTGTTATGATATCTTTTAGAGAAAATTTTTATATTATTCTTCATCACCTTCTTCCTCATTATCCTCATCTTCTTCTCTATCATAGTCTTCTTCGTCCTTTACATCATCATTATAGTCTTCATCGGTATTTTCATCTTCATCGTTATAAGCATTAAACTCTTTATCTTCTTCAGCCATTCTTATCAATAACTATCATTAAAAAGCTCCTTTAAAAAATTTTCGTTATTGGAAATTTATAAATTTTCAATCCCAAAACTTGCGAACAAGTTTTTGTTATTATTGCCATAAGTTATCAAATTCTTTTAAAAAGGCATTTGCAATTTTTTTGTCATGAACAATAAGTAAATTTTCATCGTTTTTAGTGTCAGCGCTCAATGACGGATTAAAGCTTCCAGTCGCAACAGTTTGGTTGTCTATAATAAACACTTTATGGTGCATTTTATATTTATGTGTATCTCTTTTTACATTAATTCCAAATTCTTTCAATCTTCTAAATTGGGAGAATTTATTCGAGGACTGCTGAGAATCAAAAATTCCCCTTATATCCAAATTACTTTTCTCAATTAATGCGTCTGCAATTTTTTCATTTGTAAAACTAAAGCTCATGAAGTAAATGCTGCTTTTAGCATTTTTGATAAAATCAGCGATATGAGATGCGCAATTATCTTCGGGACAAAAATAATTCTCAATTTTTTTATTATTAATATAAAGCACATGATATCTTACATTATCGCCTTTGCCAAATTTTCCATTCCATAACTCATTAAACTCATCTTCATAATTTTTTGCTAAAATATTGGAATAAATCACTACAATATTGTTATTGTTATAATTATTGTCGTTATCTGTTGGATTAAAAGAACCAGTTATAACAATATTATCATCTATAATACAAAATTTATTGTGCATTAATTGCTCATTATTGTCAAGCCTTACACCATCGCCCTTTATCTGCTCTTCATAATTTGAGCTGTCCATCACTAACTTTACATCAGCAGTTTTGCTTTTTCTTGCCAAAGCATTTATCACATTTTTTAAATCTATGTCATAAAAAGCGCAATGGACTGAAAAATTGGCTGATTTAATATAAGCTTGTAACACTTTGCTGCAGTCATCTCTTGGGCAAAAATAAGCCTTAGGCTCTTCTGCAATTTCTTTAGGTATTTCAGTTATAGCTTTGCCTGTAATTTTCGGAACACAGCCAATCAAAAAAATCATAGCGATTACAAAAAATAAACAAAAAACCATTTTTAAATAGAAAAGTTTAAATATAAGTTTATTCA
>CAZUSQ010000156.1:0-3206 GCA_964622655.1 uncultured Methanosarcinales archaeon | reverse complement strand
TGATGCACCTGTTGGCACTTGGGACCATTGGGTTGTTTTTAATATACCAACTTCAATAAGTGAAATACTAAAAGGAACTGAGCCAGATGGTGCAGCCGGAAAAAATAGTTGGGGAAGAACTGGTTATGGAGGTCCATGTCCACCTTCTGGAACTCACAGATATTTCTTTAAGCTATATGCATTGGACACAACACTTAATCTGCCAGAAGGCTCAACAAAAAAAGACATTGAAAGAGCAATGCAAGGACACATTTTAGCACAAGCACAATTGATGGGGACTTATAAGAGAAGTAGATAAAAAGACATATTTATAAGTTAGTAGTTATTTCTGGTTACTAATAAAAATGGTTAAGAAATTAAAATCAAAATTTGATTTATTTATAAAAGCTACAAAATTAACTAATAATTTATTGAGTGAACGCAAAATAGAATTAATTGATTATGACAAAACACGAAGAAAATTATTAGCAAAATTAATAAAACAATCAAATAGAAATTATTCAGAACTTCTCAAAACATAGTAAAATGAAAATAGCAATCTGTGGAGCTTCTTTGCCGCCTTTTGATAAAGCTATATTAAAAAAATCTTACGAAATTGGAAAAGAGATTGCTGTTAACAATCACACTTTAAGATTTGGTGGCTGCTGGGGTTATCCTTATGAAGCTGCAAAAGGAGCTTTTGAAAATAATGGCAAAATAATTGCAATATCACCTGCAAAAAATAAGGAAGAGCATATTAATCATTATAAATTTCCAATTCAAAATTTTACAGAAATAAAATACACTGGTCTAGGAATTCCAGGCAGAAATTTGCCTCTTGTAATAGAGTCTGATGCTATTATCATAATTTCTGGGCAAATTGGAACTTTAAATGAATTTACAATTGCTTTTCACCAAAAAAAGACAATTGGAATTCTTGAAGAAAGCGGTGGAATAACAAATATTGTGAAAGAAATTGTAAAGATTTGTAGTAGAGTTGGAGAAAAAGATTTAGTAATTTATGATAAAGAACCAAAGGCGCTAGTAAATCGATTAAGTGAGTTAAACAATCAATAAAAATAAAAATAAAGCTAAACTCTTATTCTTGGGCCTGTAGTTCAATGGTAGAATGCACCCCTCGCTTTATTGAGAAAGGGTGAGGCTGTGGGTTCAAATCCCGCCAGGTCCATATGGTATCCTGCAAATCAATCTATGAACCTCAAGAAGACAGCACTATGCTTGAAAAGTATGTCAGACAATATGCTAAAGGCAAAGTGCTTGATGTTGGCACAGGCTCTGGAATACAGGCAATTGCAGCTGCTCAAAACAAAAACGTCAGTTCAGTTTTAGCAACAGATGTACAGAAAGGAGTTATTGAATACTGCAAAAAGAATATTAAAAATAAAAAAATTAAATTTATTCAATCTGACTTATTCAAAAATATAAAAGGAAAGTTTGACATAATAATATTTAATCCACCATATTTACCACAGGAATTAAAGCTAAAAGATTTGACAATTGCAGGTGGAAAAAAAGGCTATGAAGTTATTGAAAGGTTTCTAAATGAGGTTAATAATTTTTTAAAGATAGATGGTATAATTTTAATAGTTTTCTCTTCATTGACCAAAAAAACTAAAGTAGGAGAATTCATAAAAAACAATTTTCTAGACTTGAAAGAATTAGAAAAAATACATATATTTTTTGAAGATATTTATGTTTATTTATTAAGAAAAAATGGATTATTGAAGAAATTGGAAAGTAATAAAATCACAAAAGTTAAATACTTTACAAAAGGACATCGTGGATTACTTTTTATAGGAACCTACAAAAATAAAAAGGTTGCAATCAAAACAAAAAATCCTGAAAGCACTGCAATTGGTAGAATTGAAAATGAAGTAAAATGGCTGAAAAAATTGAATAAATATAATATTGGACCAAAATTATTGATTTTCCATATAGATTATTTTGTCTATGAATATATTAATGGTAATTTTATCGTTGATTATCTAAAAAAATCAAATAAAAAAAATACTAAAAAAATAATTAAAAGAATTTTTAACCAATTATTTGTTCTTGACAAATTAAAAATTGATAAGGAAGAAATGCATCATCCAATAAAGCACATACTTGTAAGCAAAAGCAAACCTTATCTTATCGATTTTGAAAGAATTCATTATTCAAAAAACCCAAAAAACGTAACCCAATTTTGTCAATTTTTGATAAGTTTAACAAAGTTATTTAAAAATAAGAAAATAAATATTAGCAGACAAAAAATAATTCAATTAGCGAAGGTTTATAAAAGTAATCCTAATAAGGATAATCTTAAAAAAATTATTGATGTAATATGAAAATAAAAAAGAATTATTTCTATACTGGAGCAATATTGCTTGTGATAATATTATCAATTATAGCATTTTATTTGGTTCCTTTCGTAAAACAACCTAAGAAAACTGAAAAACCTCAAGAAAAAGAGTGGTTTGTTGATAAAAATGGTTATCTTTCTTATCCCTTAGATAGAGATGATGTCAGGTTTAGTAGAGAAGATTATGGAATTGAAGGTAACCTTTCGATACATAAAATTATTTATCAAAGCAGAAATGGCAATATTTATGGTTTTTTGGTTTTGCCTACAACAGCAGAAGAGCTATTGCCAGGCATTGTTCTGCTTCCAGGAGCAGGAGTTAGCAAAGAAAGCGAGCTAGAGCTTGCCAAGAAAATTGCTTTATTGGATGCAGCTGTTTTGGCTATTGACCAGCGTGGAACTGGAGAAACAAATGGAATTTTACCTAGTTTAGATGAGGATTATGCTAGTTTTTTACAGGGAAAAGAACCTTACCAGCATTTAATGGTTTATGATGCTTTAAGAGCTTTTGATTTATTGAAAAGTGCCCCTTTTACTGATTCTAGCAGAATAATTATTGCTGGAGAAAGCTTAGGCGGTAGAATTGCAATTATTGCAGCTGCTATCGACAGAAATATTAAAGGTGTTTTAGTTATAAGTTCTTCAGGTTTTGACTTTAAGGGTGGTCCAGATGAAAAGAAAAATGCCTTTTTGAAGTCAATTGACTCTGATCACTATATTGGCTTAATAATACCTAGAAAAATAGTTATGATGCACAATGTCAATGACCAAATAGTACCATTAGATGCTGCAATAAAAACTTATTCAAAAGCACAAGAGCCAAAGCAATTTGTTCTTGTAAATGACACAAGCTGCAACCATGGCT
>CAZUSQ010000155.1:0-3206 GCA_964622655.1 uncultured Methanosarcinales archaeon | reverse complement strand
CCGGATTTGAACCGAGAAGTCCTTGCGGACAGCGGTTTGCTCTATTTATTCGAGACCGCCGCAATCTCCTGATTGTGAGTCTTGCTCAGCAACTACCAGATTCTGCCACCTTGGCATACCTAGAAAATAAACTGTTTTTTAAAAACCTTACCTTAATGATCACTACAATCCCATTTAAATCCACAATTTGGGCATATTAACTTACAATGCTTTTCGTACATTTCTGTATTGCAAATCTTACATAATAAATTCATTACTATTAAATTTTTCTCTGAGGGATCTTTAACAACGCACTGCCTAAAGCCTGCGTTGTCCCAATTAGGAATGCCATCAACTTTATCGCAGAATGTAATGAATTCATTTGGCTTCTCTATACTTATTGCTTCTGTAGCATTTTCAATTTCTTTCTCTATTTTTTTAACATCCTCTGGAATTGTTATGAATGCCCAAAACACGCTAGTAGCAACAACGCCAATAATTAATGCTCCAACAAAAATAGCCCATGCTTCTAGCTCTGTATAAGTTTTTGCCATTTAAAAGTAGAAATGAAAATAACTTTAAAAAGGTTTAGAAAGAAATGCTCCTGTCGGGACATGCATGCTGAAAGCATGCTCGCTTTCAACAATTTGAACCCGAGTCACTGCCTTTCTTCAAATGCTGCCAAAGATTGCGAGAGGGCAGTATGATTGTCCGGATTGTGCGAGCTGGTAGCTGCTTGCGAATAAATGAGCAAGTTCGCGTTCCACTCTCTACACTACAGGAGCATACGCCGGGACTGGGACTTTCAATCCGATGGCTTATGTTAAGTCAGGCAACGACGCTCGTAGCCCAAATTTAAGACATCAAGATTTTGAACCCAGATATCCTATACGGAAACAGGCTTACTGAAAATTAATAGATTCCAGGCCTGCGCAATCTCCTGCTTGCTATGCTTACAAGCACCAGGTTATGCGATCCCGGCTTAAGAATTTGGTTTTATTTTTAGTTTATAAATTTTGTTGATTCTCGATTAATACAAAATTGAATATAATTTTATATAGCTTAATATTCCAGTAGAGCACTTTTTAAACACAGGATTCATAAATATCTTACAGATTTTATGCTATCTCAAAAATTGAAAATAATTATATAGTAATTAAATAAATTCAATTATAAAATGAAAGAAAACGCATTGCTAAAAATTGCTTTGATATGTTCTTTAGTTGGTTTAGTTGTTTTATACTTAATTTCAACAAAAATTGAAGTTAAAGATTACAAACCAAATTTAAATAAAAATATCGGAGAAGATGTAAAGTTAATAGGTGCTGTAACAAAAATAACAGATAGAGGCAATGTTGTTTTTATTGAAGTAAACCAACAAAGTCCTATTACAGTTGTTCTATTTACAGACGATGATAACTTAAAAGTAAATAGTGGCAATAATATTGAGGTTGTTGGAGAAGTGCAGGAATATAATGGGAAAAACGAGATAATAGCTCAAAAGATAAGGGTGATTAGATAGTGTTTTTAGAAATAATTATAGCAATTTTCCTTGGTTGCTTAATGGGCGTTTTAACAGGCTTAGGGAAACAATTTCGGCGACATTATACTAATTCTCATTAATGTATGACAATTTCATTACAAAATATTTAAAGGAGAATGTTTTCATGAGCTACATGAGATTGAACAATATTAACGTCAGAGAAAATGGAAAAAAGCGAAACCTCTTCGACAAAGTCAATGAGCTAAGACAGAAAATTAATGTGGTAGTTCCAGAAATTGATGGTCAAAGGATGCTTGTCATTCTAAACCATATACGAATGGAAAGGGATGATGAGTATTATTACGGAAGGAAGGGTCGCAGTGGAATAAAGAAAGAGCTAACACAGATGGAGCATTTTATCAAAGAACTTTTGATTAGAGAAGGATTAAATGTTTCTACGGTTTATAGGTGGTTCTTAGCGTGCAGAATACCATCTGACATCATGGATAAATTAAGAAAAGGATTGATATCGCAAAAGAAAGCTTATGAAATTGCGCTCAATAGGAAAAAGAATCAGAAAAGCGCCCAAACTTTGCTCCTAATGGAAAACATAAGACAAATAATAATGAGGTACTGAAAATGCCACAAGTAAAAACAAGAAATCGATACACATTCACCCATGAAACCTTGATTAAATTATTCCATACAATAAATAATCCGAAGATTATGATGGCATGCTTTATATCAAGAATGTGCGGTCTAAGAATTGAAGAGGTTTCTCGACTGAAATGGGAAAATATTGACTTTGAAAACAGAAGAATGGAAGTTCTGAATTCTAAATGGAAGCATAGGACAAGAGATGGCTATGGAAAAGACAGGAAAGTTAGAATGCCCAGCATAATGATAGAGCCTTTAAGAAAATGGAAAGAGATTACAGACGGTGGCGTATGGGTTTTACCATCAGATAAGAGCCCGGATAGCCATTTAACTAAAAAAGTGGTATATAACCAATACCATGATTTCTTAAAGAAGGCTGGACTCTTGGAGCCTCATTATACTTACACCAGAGACTATAAAAAGAGACCTCAGGAGTTAGTGACAAGATTCAAATTAAATTATCACAGCCTCAGAGCTTATTATATCACTGATTGCAGGAGACGAGGAATAAAACCAGAAGTAATTGCAAAACAAGTTGGGCATGACGATATAAATACAACAATGGGTTATACCCGCTTTAATGACGAGGAAGTTGATAAAATGATTGACATGGCATTTGAAAAGACAGTAGACCAGCTCCAAATTGTCAGGCCTCTTGTAAATGAATATCACGGATACGTACCGAATGATAATCTATCTCCTAAGGAAGAACTTCAAAGAATGTTAATAAGAAATCAAATTACCAAAGAGGAATATGTTGAGAAACTTAGTTTGTTGGAAGGTACATCTATCAAGAAAATAATAGAAATACACTAGTAGGCACAATTTGGATAAAAACGATTTCTTTTAGCAATGTTAGTTTTGAGGGTGTTGAAAGGGTTATGTGTTGAATATACAAAATCATTTTTTGCTCATAACCTCTATCTATTAATTTGCTACTCTTAAATTAAAAAATCTAACTTTTATCATTCTGCTCTTTTATAAGTTGATTTATCCTAAAAATCATTTTGTTTAGATTTTTCAAATCTTCTGATAAAAGTTTTCTTTCCGTAACTAGCAACAACATGCTGTAGTCCTTAGATACTAA
>CAZUSQ010000154.1:0-3215 GCA_964622655.1 uncultured Methanosarcinales archaeon | reverse complement strand
TATAATGTGTCGCCGAAGGCGACATATTGAATATTTTTTATAATGATTTTAATCAAACTTTCATTTTGTTGGATCGATTAAAAATCCATCCTTCAAGATATTCTGTCCAATTAAAACTCTGTATTTCATATGGGCTCTATCTGCAAGTGTAAACTCAGACTTAATTTTCTTTCCAGCAAGTTCAATTGTTGCTTCTATGATTGGTCTTAACTTTGATCCATGTGCTGATTTTACAAGCTTTGATTTAATTACAGGACCAAGTTTAAGCTCAGCAGCAAGATTTGTGTCAATAGAGCTTTTTGTTGCTCCAGTATCTATTTTTGCAATGACGCTCTTGTTTCCTTTTGGATAATGCACCTTCACTTTTTCAGCCAAACCAATAATTATTTTACCGCTAAGGTTCTGATATTCCCCCATAATATAATAGAAATAAAAATGGTTTATAAGGTTTTCTAATCTTTATTCTCCAAAATCAATTCAGCTTCTTTAACTCCTTTTGTATGTTTAATTTTATCCAATAATTTCTTTATCCTATCAAGCCTGCCTTTTACAACAATCAACTCTAAGCAATTGTGATGATCAAGATAAGTATGCATTGCAGAAACAATCTGGCAATGATAGTCATGTTGCAGGTTTGAGACATTTTTGCTGTAATGTCCAACTCTCTGGTCATAAACAACTTTTATAGTGCCAACAATTTGATTTTCATGTCTATGCGTAAGCCTATCTCTTATTATATCATTTATCGCTTCTGAACGATTAGTATAGCCTTTATCTTTTATGAACTTATCAAACAACTTCAATAATTTTGGCTCAAAGCTTATTCCAGTCCTTACAACTTTGTCCATAAATAATGGTTTTACTCATCACTTTAAATAATTTTCGTAACACGCTTATAAAAAACGTAATATTTATAAACAAAATCAGATTATTTGTTATTAATGAGTCTGTCAATTAGTTTGCTTGGGCTTGGTTTTCTATTAGGGGTGAAACATGCTTTTGATATAGACCATATTGCAGCAATTTCAACTATAACATCTAATCAAACATCAATAAAAAAATCTTCTTTGCTGGGAATATTTTGGGGACTTGGGCATACAATTGCATTATTAGCCATTGGTTTTATCCTCTTACTGTTTAAAATAACAATTCCTGAAAGAATAGCATTATCGCTTGAGTTTATTGTAGGCATTATGTTAATTTTATTAGGATTTAATGTTTTGATAAAAATAAACAAAAATAAAATACATTTACATAGCCATATGCATGGAAATCAAGAACACATGCATTTTCATTCACACAAATCAACAAAAACTCATAAACATGAGCATTTGCAATTGAATAAATCTTTATTTATTGGGCTTATACACGGTTTAGCTGGAAGTGCTGCTATTACTTTATTGATTTTAGCAACCATAAATTCATTTTTTTTGGGATTATTTTATATTTTAATTTTTGGAGTTGGCTCTGTAATTGGTATGGTGATTATAAGCAGCATAATTTCTTTGCCATTTAGATTAATTCCAAATAATCTGCAGAAAACTCAAAAAATTTTAAGGATAACAACAGGATTGTTTAGCATAATAATAGGTTTAACTGTATTAATATGAACCAAGAACTAAAACAAAAATATGAAAAATTAAATGAAGAGATAAAAGAATTAAATAGCACCATAATCGCTTTTTCTGGTGGAATAGACAGTGCTTTAATTCTTAAAGTTGCATATGATGTTTTAGGGAACAAAGCAATTGCAGTTACTGCTAATAGTCCTTCATTGCCAAGAAGAGAATTAGAAGAGACAAAAAAGATTGCAAAGCAGATTGGTGTAAGGCATTTAATTATTAATACACAAGAAACAAAAAATGAAGACTATCTAAAAAACCCAAGCAATAGATGTTATTATTGCAAAACAGAGCTTTATACAAAACTAAAATATATTTCTGAACAATTAGGAATTAAAAATATTATTAATGGAACAAATTTCGATGATTTAAGCGATTACAGGCCTGGATTAAAAGCTGCAGATGAAAATAATGTGATAAGTCCTTTGAAACATGCAAAATTTACAAAAAAAGAAATAAGAGAGCTTGCTAAGCATCTTGGCTTAAAAATCTGGAACAAGCCATCAAGCCCATGCTTATCTTCAAGAGTCCCTTATGGACAAGAAATTACATTAAAGAAATTGTCAATGATAGAAGAAGCAGAGAATTTCTTAAAAGATTTTGGAATTAAAGAATTAAGAGTTAGGAATTTCGGCAATTTAGCAAGAATCGAAGTTAATGATAATGACAGATTAATAATAGATAATAATTTTGATTTAATTCAGAAAAAATTCAATGAAATTGGATTCAACCAAATAATAATTACAAATTTTAAAAGTGGTATTTTAAATATGATAATAAATGTACGAGCAGAAAATTAAAAAGATTATACTTGGGGTAGCAAGTAAAAAGTTTGATGTAGATAAAGCTATAAAAAAATTGAAGTTTTTGCCATTTGAAGATCTAGGCTTTGCTAAATTAGACCATCATAGAACCTTGAGAAAAGGATTTCCAGAAGTTGTTTTCTGCCAGAATAAAAGTTTAGAGCAAGTTGTTAGTATAATAAAAAAAATGGCAGCAAACAATACTGATGTCATTGCAACACGAGCAACAGAAGAGATGTTTAACGAAGTCAAAAAGCATGTTAAAAATGTAAAATATAATAAAATTTCAAAAACAATAATTATTTCAAAAAATAAAATACAAAAAAAAGGCAAAATTCTTGTTTTGAGTGCTGGCACATCTGATATTAAAGTAGCAGAAGAAGCAGCTGTTGTTGCAGAGGCAATGGGCAATAAGGTTGAAAAACTTTATGATGTTGGTGTTGCAGGGTTGCATAGATTATTAAGCAACAAGGAAAAATTGTCTGATGCAAATATTCTTATTGTTGTTGCTGGAATGGATGGAGTTTTGCCAAGCGTTGTTTCTGGTTTAATTGGAAAGCCAATAATTGCAGTACCTACATCTGTTGGCTATGGGGCTTCTTTCAAAGGCATTGCGCCTTTATTAACAATGCTTAATGCCTGCTCTCCTGGAGTTGTTGTTGTTAATATTGACAATGGTTTTGGCGCAGGCTATTTTGCAAGTTTGATTAATAAGTGATTCTTATGAAAATAGCTTACTTTGACTGCTTTTCAGGTATTAGCGGAGACATGATTATTGGAGCTTTGATAG
>CAZUSQ010000153.1:0-3226 GCA_964622655.1 uncultured Methanosarcinales archaeon | reverse complement strand
TTTTGGGTTTTGATGCACTTTCAGAATCATTTGAGTTAATAGGAAGTTTGCCTCAGGCATTTAATGGCATTGGCATACTTTTAATTGGGTTTTTGCTTGCTGTATTGACTTTATCTGCTGTGAGCTACAAGACACAGCACTACACAAAAGAAAAAGGTGAGCATTACCAAGCTTTAATGTGGGGCTACTTAATTGCACTTGGAATTGGCTTGCATAATCTTGGAGAAGGACTTGCAATTGGCAGCGCATATGCAGTTGGCGAAATTGCTCTTGGCAGCTTGCTTGTTATTGGCTTTATGGTGCATAATGTGACAGAAGGTGTTGCAATTGTTGTGCCATTAACAAAAACTTTCAAGCAGATTAAGAATTTTTTGATACATCTTGTACTTATGGGGTTAATAGCAGGTGCTCCTACAATAATAGGTGCAATAATCGGAGGCTTTGCATTTTCCGCTGCACTTGGCGTTTTTTTCCTTGCAATAGGTGCAGGAGCAATTTTTGATGTTTCTTTTGATATACTTGAGCAGATGGCAAAGGGCAGTTGGCTTTCAATATTTACCATAACAAATGTTCTTGGATTTTTAACAGGATTGTTGATAATGTATGCAACAGGATTTTTGGTTGTGGGTTAAATTAACAAAATGACAATTTTTCAAAAATTTCTTTCTTATTTTAAAATATTTTCCGATAGAAAACTATTGGCATTTATGGGCTCTGGCTTGATTGTTAGTGTTGCATATATGGATCCTGGCAACTGGGGTACTGATATTGGCGGTGGGGCTTCTTTCAACTATGATTTGCTTTGGGTTGTTTGGCTTGCATCAGGGATGGCAATGCTTTTCCAGTATTTATCTGGCAAGCTTGGAATTGCAGGCTATTCTTTGCCAGAGTTGGTAAAAGAAAAGCTAAAGAAAAAATGGATTGTATGGGCTTATTGGATTTTGGCGGAGATAGTTATTTTAGCAACTGACTTGGCAGAATTTCTTGGCATTGTTGTTGCTTTAAATTTGCTTTTTGGAATTCCATTGCTCTGGGGCGCGTATATTGCAGTTGCTGATGTTTTGATTATATTGTTGCTAACACAGAAAAGGTTTAGGACACTTGAGCAGGCTTTTATTATCTTTGTCTCAATAATTGGCTTAGGTTATGTTTATGAGCTTTTTATAACAAAGCCAGATATGTCATCAATTCTTGTGCATTCAGTTAAACCAATACTTACAAGTGAAAGCGCTTTGATTGCTGTCGGCATTATAGGAGCAACTGTTATGCCGCATGCATTGTTTGTGCATTCATGGCTCATTAAGAATAAGATAATTAATGCCAATTTTGGCAGCAAGTTTAAAACGTTAAAATATCATTTGATAGATAATGTAGTCTCTCTAACAATTGCTGGCTTTATTAATGCAGCAATTATAATTATGTCAGCAGCTGCTTTTTATAAAGCAGGCATAAATGTTGCAACCCTTGACCAAGCATACAGAACCTTAATACCGCTGTTTGGTAATTTTGCAGCTTTGGTTTTTGCTTTGGCATTACTTTCAGCTGGAATTTCTTCTTCAGTTACAGGCACATTGGCAGGACAATCTGTAATGGATGGCTTAACTGGATTTAGAATAAAACTTTGGGTTAGAAGGCTTATAACAAGATTTATTAACCTTATACCTGTTACAATTGCCGTAATACTTGGCATTGAGCCTTTGAAGATTCTTATATTGAGTCAGGTTGCTTTGAGCTTGCTTATTCCCTTACCATTAATACCGCTAATTATTTATACTTCTAATAAAGAAATAATGAAGGAACTTGTCAATAAGAAAATAACAAATATATTTGCAGTTATATTTGCATTGGTTATTCTTGGCTTTAATGGATATTTGCTTTATCAAGTGTTTTTTCACGGGGTTGGATTTGGCTAATTAACGACTCCTCACAACCCCAATTCTTGGGCAATATTTGCTTATATAACATTTAGAACAAAATGGGGAAATAGGAACACAAATATTTTGTCCATGCGCAACTAGTAGATTGTTTAAATCATGCCAATATTTCCTTGGAATTATTTTCATTAATTCCTGCTCGGTTTTTTCCGGGGTTTTTGTTTTAACCCAACCTAATCTGTTCACTATTTTAAAGACGTGAGTGTCAACTGGTATGTGGGTATTCTTACCAAACCCATAACACATCACTATCCCTAAGCACTTCCTGCCCACGCCAGGCAATTTCAATAATTCTTCTTCTTTATCAGGCACCTTTCCATTATAATCTTCAATCAAAATCTTGCAAACTTTCTTAATCCACTTTGCTTTTGTTGGATAAAAGCCAACTGGAAATATTGCCTTTTCTATTTGTTTTGCTGATAATTTTAACATTTTTTTTGAGTTATCAGCTAATGCAAAAAGTCTTTTTGCAGCAGGTCCTGTTGTTGTGTCTTTTGTTCTTAAGCTTAAGATGCATGAAATTAATACAAGAAAAGGATTTTTTGTTCTTTCTCCAATTTCTGTTGCAATTGGATTTTGAAACTGCTTGATTTCTTGTTTAAGGAGTTTTATGATTTTGTCTAAGTGTTTTGGTGATTTTGACATTTTGGTTTTTAAATTAAAATTATATTATAAAAATTTATTGTTGGTAAACTATCTTCAAGTCTAAGAATTTATTGGAGTAGACTTACTGATTTAACGTTCGAAATCTACATAGTTTGAGCTAAATGCCCATGGGACATTACCACAGTTATTTGAATTTTGTTTTTCTATGCGTAGAGTTGTTACACTTGTTAATTGTAAAATTATTCTTCCAAAAACAGGACCTCCATTGAATAACCATGAAAGAGAATCGAAACAATAAATGTTTTCGTCGAATGTTACATCTTTGAAATCACGATTGATTAATCCAGAACTGGTTGGAGTGAAAGTGTAAAGCCCGAGAGATAAACCATTTTCGCTCATCGACGTACCGACAGAAAAAACTGGCTTCAATGGATTAATGTTATCATGAACTAATGCAAGATGCTGATCTTCAGGATAAGTGTTGCTAGTACCTTTAAGGAACCATACTCCTTGCGTAGTTCCAGGCTTGTCTTGTGCAACCTCACCGCATATAGGCTCAACAGTCCTTTTTGTGTCGTAAGAACCGAGTAAAGATTTCAACTGTGCACCTATGTCTGAAGTGAAATAATCCAAAGGACACACTCTATGCAAAGGATCTTCATACCAACGCTTTGGATTGGCATATA
>CAZUSQ010000152.1:0-3229 GCA_964622655.1 uncultured Methanosarcinales archaeon | reverse complement strand
TCTTTGCCAACAACAAGCTTTGTTTTTTGGTCTATTGCTTTGACGAAATTATTGCCAATATCTGTATGAACTTTAAATGCAAATTCCAAGGCTGTTATATCTTTAGGCACCAAAAAGCAGTCTGGCAGAATATTGCCATCTTTATCAGTCAATTTATTTGTTGCTACTGGATAAGCCGCGATATAATTAAGCAATTCAAATACTATAATATCAAGAACTTTCTGTACACCAGTTGAGCCATACTTCTCAAGCACTTCTGTTTTTATGAAATCTAAGGCATTTTTTTGCTTGTCAGTCAATTGTGAGCGAGTTCGAGTGAGATGCGAGAGCTCGCCTCTCGCTCGCTCATCTCCCAGCTCACTCGCATTCGACAATCTTTCTTCATTTATTATTTCAAAATTGCTATCACCTGCAATATATTTAATTAAACCATGTTTTGAAGCCTCTCTTAATGCTAATTCAGCTTCTGCACTGCAAGGTACAAGCAATTGGTCACTAAATTCTCGCTTTAACCTTTCAAAATTCTCATAAGCTCCATTGACATCTATTTTGTTGCATGCAATAACCATTGGCTTTGTTGCTTTTCTTAGTTCAGTTGCTATCTTGAGAAGCACATTTCTGTCCCATTTAATTATATCTGAATCAAGATTTAATTTTTGAATTACCTTCTCTATTAATTTTTCAGTAATCCTCAAAGCACTAAGCTGTTTTGCAACTGCTTTGCTGAGCTCTGGTCTTTCTTGATTGACACTTCTTGCAAACCTGTCCCAGCCCTTTTCTATCAAACGAAGATACCACATATCAAGCTCATGCTCCAAAAAGCGCATATCGTTTGCAGGGTCGTAGCTTAAAGGCGTAACTGGCTCGCCTTTTTCATTTGTTGAACCTGCAACATCTATGATATGAATGAGAACATCTGCTTGGTTTAAGTCATCAAGAAATTGATTACCCAAGCCTTTGCCTTCATGAGCGCCTGGCACTAAGCCAGCAACATCTAGCAATTCAACAGGCACAAACCTAATGCCATCTATGCAATACCCAAATCTTGGTTTGCATTTAATGTTGAATTCTTTATCAACACAATCAACTTTGACATAGCCCGTGCCGTGATTAGCTTTGATGGTCGTAAAAGGATAATTTGCTATTTCAACATTTGCCAAAGTCTGTGCTTTAAAGAAGGTGCTCTTTCCTACGTTGCTTTTCCCTACAA
Source organism: uncultured Methanosarcinales archaeon (assembly GCA_964622655.1). Taxonomy (GTDB): domain Archaea; phylum Nanobdellota; class Nanobdellia; order Woesearchaeales; family GW2011-AR4. Next base: position 2,019 of record CAZUSQ010000152.1, on the reverse strand, counting down.
TTCCTATTAGCATTAAATTAAGGAACATTTAAAACATTAAAAAGGTTTTGACAAAATTTATCAAAATGGAAAGTTTTATATATAGACTTTAAAAGGAAATGGAACATGGGAGAAATTAAAATTCCTGAATTCAGAGTTAAGTATAGAGACATTTTCTCGCTTAGAAATTTATACATAATGCTTCATGAGTTGTTGCTTGAAGAAGATTGGCGTGGGAAAGATGGTGATATGGGTCATGAAGATATAGAAACTCTTTACTCAGAAAATGTTTATCAGCGCGGTATACACAGAGGAGGAAAAGAGATATGGTTCTGGTGGCGTGCATTTAAATATCCGGAGGGCAAATACAGTGGCTATATAAAAAATCAGCTTGATATAGATGCTCATGTTGTTTACTTGCAGAATGTTGAAGTAGTGCATCAAGGCAAGAAAATGACTGCACAACAAGGAGAAATAGAAATGTTTTTCAGGCCAAAAATATTACTTGACTATAATAATGAATGGGAAAAGCATAAGTTTTTGAAGTATGTGAAACCAATCTATGAAAAAAGAATAATACACGTAGAGCTTGAAAAAAGAGAGAAAGAGCTTTGGCGAGATGCTTACAGGATTCATGCCAAAATAAAACAATTCTTGCAGTTAAGGACATTTGTGCCTGTGCCAGAGCCATTCTTTGCAAGAACTTACGGGTATGAGGAATAGAGATTTTTAATTTAATTTTACTAAACTTTCAATCCGCCTACGGCGTATTCTAGGCTCGCACATTAGCTCACCTATTTATTAAAATAATCTAAAAAGTAATTCAAAACTTATTTAAATAAACTTTTTATTCTAAAGCAACTTGCCTCTGTAGCATAGTAGCTATTGCGGCAGACTTGTATCAATGCAAGGGATCTGCAGGTCGCCGGTGCAACTCCGGCCAGAGGCTTACTAAAAATGCCAAACAAAGAAATAGAAAAACAATATAACGAACTAAAAAAGAAATTTAAGCTTCCAGAATTTAAGGAAATAGACTTTGAGTTTGAGATAAGCGATATAGAGGAGACTAACTTTTTGCTTAGAGCAATTATCAGAAGAATTGCCGAAAAGCTTGATTTCTACACTACAATGCTGGAAGAAGTTCTTCAGCCAGACACATCAAACCTTTATGCAATGCATGAAACAAGATATTTAAATGAGGATGAAAAAAAGCAGATGTATGAGCTGTACACAAAATTGATGAATTTTAATAGACATTCTATAGAGGTTTCTTTGGAGGATAATGAGAAGGAAAAGGTAGATTTTATTAATGCTATTTTTAATGAATGGAAAAATATTAAGCAAGAATTGCTTAGGTTTGTAAAGAAAATGAGAGCTTCTTGGAAGACAGAAGCCGATATAAAAGAAGATTTAGGTTACTTAGGTTAAAATGCAGTTAATAATATTTGGTCCACCTGGGGTTGGAAAAGGTACATTGTCAGATACGCTAGCTAAAAAATATAAAATACCACATATTTCAACAGGTGACATTTTTAGAGCTGAGATTAAGAGCGGCAATTCTGAACTTATTCAATATGTTGAGAAAGGATTATTAGTGCCTGATATGGTTGTAAACAAGATAGTTGAAAAAGCATTAAAGCAAGAAAACTACAAAAGTGGCTTTGTACTTGATGGCTATCCCCGCACAATTGACCAAGCAGAATTTCTTGAGAATGTACTATGGAAACTGAAGAAAAAAATAGACTTGATTTTAAATCTTGTTGCTTCTGAAGAAGAAATTATAAAAAGGCTTACTGCAAGAAGAAATTGCAGCAAATGCGGTGCTGTGTATAATTTAATTACATTGAAGCCTAAAAAGAAAGAATTATGCGACAATTGTGGCTCTACACTGGTTCAGAGAAAAGATGACGAGCCAGAAACTGTAAGGAAAAGAATACAGGTTTATCATCAAGAAACAGCACCTTTAATTGATTATTACAAGAAGAAAAAATTGATTGTAGATATAGATGCTTCTCCAAAGCCAAAGACTGTTTTTAGTTC
>CAZUSQ010000151.1:0-3246 GCA_964622655.1 uncultured Methanosarcinales archaeon | reverse complement strand
TTTTTTCTGGATTATACTTGTCCCTTATTTTTTCTGTTATGCCTTTTATTAATTTACTTGTTCTCCTTGCATCAATTCTTTGTTTGTATGACATTTTAATTAATTTTTTATTAAATATTTTTTATCTGTCTTAACGCATTTATTTTAAAATTCAAAAACAATAAAAAATCCTAATGCTTTTTGTTATTCTTCTCCAAAAACTCCTTTATTTTATCAGTCAAACCGCTAAGATGACTTTCTTTCTCTATTTTCCTTATTGCTTGGATTGCAAGCAGTTCATTAATTGGCTCACCATCAATCCATATCAATCCATTTTGTCCAACAACAATATTGCATTTTGTGGCATCTTTAACCATTACAACCATTGATCCTTGTTTTCCTATAATGCGAGGCACTTTGTTTGGGTCAACTTCTATAATTCTGCCACCTTTCAATTTTCTTAATCCAGGCCCTTTCATTGTCACATCAACAAGCTTTTGGCTTGTAACATTTACAATCTTGCATACAACATAGTCACCTAAGTCATAATACCTTGTTAAATCTGCACCTCTTGCTATAAAGTCTGATGTAGCGTCTTTAAGTGGAAGCATAGCAGAATAAGCAGAGTTTGTGTCAAGACGCCATCCATTAAAACTTACATCAATAACTTTGCATATAATAGTATCGCCTGTTTTTGGTATGTATCTTCCTGACAAAGGAATAAGCTTTATTGTTCTTCCATCAATTGTAACTAAGCCTAGTCTGTTTGCAATTATATTCTCACCTTCCCTGTAAGTCCCTTGTCCTGGCAGAACATCCATTCCTATTGCAAGAGTTTCACCTGGAACTGATATTTCTTTGTCTTTTGCAATGATTTTTGACATTCCAATCACTTAACCTTCAAAACCTTGCTTTCAACATTTCCATGACATATTTTATTTAATCTATCATAAAGATCATTTTCCATTCCGCCAGGCAATTCAATAACAGCTATCCAATAACCATTACTTTGCCATTCCTCTCTTAATATTGTGCCAAATAATTTTACAGTCGAATAGCACTTAGGAGCATACTCTGGTGAAATCTTAATTGCAATTTCCTTAATTTCAAACTTGATAGGCAATATTGGTCTTAATCTTTTTAGAGCTTCTTGAACTTGCTCTTGCACAGACTTAAATTCATCAACATGAAACTTTGCTTCTATGAATGCATTTTCTATTCTTTGCGGTGGATGAGGCAAATGTGTCTTTGGATCAACACCGTTCCTATGTATTATGTTTATAATTTGCTTTCTTTTTTCTTCTCTCAACTTTTCTCTATATTCTTGAGTTAATTGTATTTCGCCTTTTTGTATAATTTGTTTTGCAACCTCCTCAACATCATTTGTGCCAAAGATTTGCTTCAACGCATTTTCAGAAGCCTCTAAGCCTTTCTTAGCATCGGAAAAAATACGCATCGCTGCAAGAATGTCACGCAAATCAATATTTTTCCCTTCTTTTAATGCAAGAGCATTGTTACAATCAACAAGAATCTCAAATTCTTGTCCATGAGTTTTGAGTCTTGCAATAATTGCTTGATCAACTGTGACCATCATCTCACATTACTTCTTAATTGGTTTCTTTTCGTCTTTAAGCTCAGATGATAATTTTTCTATCTTTTGTTTTGTTGCTCTTCTAAATTTTTTATCTGCTGAGTTAATATATGCAGCATCAATCCTTTCCACATTGAAGTTTTCCCCTAAAACTTTTTTTAAAGCCTTTAAAGATAATTTTAAACCATCTTCAGTTGTTAATTCTGGTCTATACTCGTTATGCAATATTTCCTCGACTTCCACTTCACCTTCACCAATTGCAGTTGCCTTGTATTGAAAATATATGCCAATTGGGTCGGTTTCAAAAAGCTTTGGTGTATTATCATCAATGCCAGCAACTAAGATAGAGACGCCAAAAGGCCTTAAGCCACCGCTTTGAGTGCATATCTGCTTTAAATCACAAATGTCCTTTACAATTGTCAATGTATCAATTTCTGAGTCATAAGTTACTCTGTTTTGCTGTGCCCTTATTTGAGCTCTATCAATCAGTACTCTTGCATCGCTCAAGATGCCTGATGCTGCTGCTCCAATATGCTCATCTATTTGCCATATTTTCTCAACACTTTCTGGCACAACTAAACTGTCAACAATTCTCTTGTCAGCTACAAGCAGAACCCCATCAGAACATACCATTCCAATAGCTGTTGAGCCTTGCCTTACTGTTTTTTTAGCATATTCTACTTGTAATAACCTTCCATCAGGACTGAACATAGTTATAGCTCTATCATACCCCATTAATTGATGTGGCATTGGTTGTTGCATTTTGATTCCTCCTTTTAAGCAGCCTCCATATATTTATTCTCAGCTTTTCTTAATATTCCTGATACGCCTACGCTTCTAAAAATAACATCTGCATTGTCAATTTTGTTAGCAAAAGTTAAAGCAGCCTTCAACGCATCAACGTATTTGTTGCTTACTTTTATTATACCTCTTTGAAGCTCTGAATTCCATTTATTATTTAGTACCATCAATCCTGCTTTTGCAGTTCCAAGCTGCCCAAGGAATTGCAAGCAATAATGCCAAATAGCATTTGAGACTAAGTTTATGTCAATTATTTTCTCCTTTGATATTATTTCAAATACCAAGTAACGCTTTTTTTCCCTTAAACTTGGTAAAATAGGCTTTAATTTCGTCTTTACCATCTCACAATTTTATGAGAAGAATTGAGTAACGGCTTTCTCTTCTCTCTGTTGACATCAAGAATTATGGAATAGTATTTAAAGTTTACGCAAATTTAGACTTTATTATTTAATATGGTTATTAAGGCTAAAAATATAAAAAGATTTAAATATGACCATATAAAAGTATTGTACTACAAAATCACAAAAGAGTGATTACTTTGGCAAAAAAGTTAGCATATAAAATCACAGGTTTGGTTATTTTAATAGTAGGGATATTATTTTTCCTCAGAGACATAGGTATTAACTTCATAGGAAACACAAGCGGATGGACAATATTCATTGTTTTAGTTGGTTCTGCATTATTAGCCGGAAATTTGTCACTTCGTAAGCCTACTAAGAAACCAGTAAATTAATCACTTTTTTTAATAAAATTTACTAATTCGTCCCTTTTCTCTTTCACTAACTCTTTAGAATCTGCTTCAAGATTTAATCTCAGCAAAGGCTCTGTGTTGCTTGGCCTTACATTAAACCACCAATCTTCAAATTCAACTGTAA
>CAZUSQ010000150.1:0-3322 GCA_964622655.1 uncultured Methanosarcinales archaeon | reverse complement strand
AATAACAATAAAAAACAATACCATTAAAAAAATTTCAAATAAAACTAGAACGACTTTTAAAAGTAAGCATGATAAAAGTGAACCGTTGTTGATTTTTCCTGAAAAAGACTTAGCTAAATACATTTGGCATTCTGTAAAAAATCCAAAAGTTGATTTAAACAATCCGTCTACAAAGATTGAGTTATTTTTTATTGAAAATAAAGTTTATTGTAGATTATTGATTTATGAGAATAATGAAGATTTTGAATCAAGAAAATCTCATCTCAGACCATTTCCACATCCAAGTTCATTGCATCCAAAATTAGCAAGAGCATTAGTTAATATAAGTGGGATTAAAGATAACAAAACTTTGCTTGATCCATTCTGCGGTACAGGTGGTTTTTTAATAGAAGCAGGATTAATGAATATTAAAACAATAGGGTACGATATAAATAAACTAATGATTAAAGGTTGCATTAAAAATTTAAAACATTATAAAATAAACAATTATAAAATAAAAAATCAAAATGCGCTAAACATTAATAATAAATTTGACTATGTTGTTACAGACTTGCCTTATGGATTAAATTCTAATGCAATGGCACTATATGAAGAACAATCATGGAAAAAACACAGAATTAACAAAAAAATTCAAAAAAAAGATTTCTATAAAAAACTTGAACAATTTTATTTGAAATTCCTAAAAAATTTAAGAAAAAAACTGAAAAAGAAAGCTGTTATTATCTTTCCAAGCTATGTTAATCATAAAAAATTGTTAAAACAATCAGATTTCAAGATGGAAAAAGAATTTTCAATTTATGTACATAGGAGTTTGACAAGGAAGATTGTGAGAGTAAGTTAACGTTGTTAATTGTTAGCTTTATTTAAATTTCTATATGGTAAATAACTTAAATTAAGCAAATTTTATTTATTTTCAATAGAGAAAATAATTAATAATACTGATTTACCCTCAAAACCTTTTTAGCTCCTTGCTCTAGAATCTTCTGCCTTTCTTGATGCACTCCAAAACCAATTTCTTTGGCGAATTTGACCAATTGCTTTGCTCCAATATACAAACTCCACATATCATGCCTGTTGCTTCTTAAGACAGGATTGCACTTAAATCCAAGCATAGCTAACAGCCCATGCAGATATTTTATCTCTTTTTCATTTCGCATTTCGATTCTTACATATCTGCTTTTGTTGAAATAAGCAGTGCCTTCACCAATCATCATGCCTCTGACATAAGCTGCTGCTAACCTAGCATCTTGGCTGCAAATCTCTTTAACCAAGCCCTTTATTGCCAATATTAAGTCTATCATAAGCGCACTGTCAAAACATAACCTGTATTTGATTATTTTATTGTAAGTTTCATACTTAAGGTTTACATGGTCATGAGCAATAAGTCCCTTTATTGAATTAAAGTCAATTTCACATCCTTTTGGATTTATCACATTGACATAAAAAGGGTTATTTGGAAAATATGTTTTGACCCACCTTATCATGTGATTGATTACACTGGCATCTGCATTCGTAAACCGGAACTTTCTCGGAATTTTGCTTCCATTAGAGCCATTATCGCCTTCTGCAAGATACAATGCATAACCTTCAGCAAAGAATTCGTCAACCAAAAGCTCTTTGCCCAATATCAATTCTCTGGAAGTATTTGAACCTCTTGCAAATAAAGAAAGTATTTCATTATAAATCTCTTCATCAGAAATATTGAATTCTTTTGCTATTTTCAATAATTTATCAAATTTAAGAAATTTGCTATGATTAAACATATGAGTCAAAGTTGCTCTATGAATACCAATTTCCTGACTATATCTCTTCAAGGTTGAATACTTATCAATGATTATTTTCTTTAGATTCCGCTTGAAATCACTGCTAACTTTCACATGGGCCAAGCTATTATTTCTTAGATAATCAAATGTTATAATTTTTGTTGAATTCATTTTAAATCATGAATACTTTGGCTGAAACTATGTAATTGATTTCACTTTAGATGAAATCATAATTTGATGATTGAAGCTATCAATAGGGATTTAAAATATTAAATGAAACAGAAATAACATTGATGATGGGTTTATATATTTTAGGCACAAATGTCCAGTGCTTTTTTGTCCAGTGGCTAACGTGCTTTCTTACGCATTCGCTTTTCCAGCTTGCCTATAGCCAATGTGGTTTTAATCACTGTATCTGGATTTAGGGATATGCTGTCTATTCCGCACTTCACCAGGAATAATGCAAAGTCCTCATAGTCCGAACTAGCTTGCCCGCATATCCCGATCTTAACCTTGTTTCTTTTTGCCTTATGTATAACCTCATAAATAAGCCTTTTCACAGCAGGATTTCTCTCATCATAAAGCCTGCTTACAAGCTCTGAATCCCTGTCTAAGCCAAGCGTTAATTGTGTTAAATCATTGCTTCCAATGCTAAAGCCATCAAAAATCTTTGCAAATTCATCGGCAAGAATTACATTGCTAGGAATTTCACACATTACATAAATCTCTAAGCCATTTTTGCCTTGAACTAAGCCGTATCTTCTCATTTCAGCAATAACAGCTTCGCCTTCTTCAACAGTTCTGCAAAATGGAATCATAAGCTTGATGTTAGTTAAGCCCATCTCGTCTCTTGCTTTTTTCATTGCTTTACATTCTAAACCAAATGCTTCCTTGTAACTACCAGCATAATAGCGAGAAGCACCTCTCCAGCCAAGCATAGGATTTTCTTCTTTTGGCTCAAATTCTGCTCCTCCAATTAAGTTTGCATATTCATTGCTCTTGAAATCAGACATTCTAACTATAACATCTTTAGGATAGAAAGCAGCTCCAATCATTGCAACACCTTGAGCTAATTTCTCTACAAAATAATCAACTTTGCTTTTGTAGGCATATGTAAATTCATCAATGATTGTTTTTACTTTCTTGTCTTTAAGCTTATCAAAATGCAACAATGCAAGAGGATGAACTTTTATGTAAGAGCTAATTATGAACTCTTCTCTTGCCAAGCCAACTCCATCATTTGGAATAAAAGAGAAATCAAAAGCTTGATCAGGATTGCCAACATTCATCATTATCTTTGTTTTTGGCATTTTTAATTTTTTTAAATCTATTTTGTGTATTTCAAACTTTAGCCTGCCTTTATAGACTTTGCCGACTTCACCCTCTGCACAACTAACTGTTACATCTATTCCTGTCTTTACAATTTCTGTTCCATTTTCTGTACCAACAATTGCTGGGATGCCTAATTCTCTAGCAACAATTGCTGCATGTGCAGTTCTTCCACCTTTATTTGTTACAATTGCAGAAGCAATCTTCGTTATTGGCTCCCAATCAGGATC
>CAZUSQ010000149.1:0-3348 GCA_964622655.1 uncultured Methanosarcinales archaeon | reverse complement strand
GCTCTTCAGAAGCATGAAATGAAGTAGCACCTTGTTTTGCAAGCTCTAAAATATCACTTGGATTTCTTAAAACATCAGGCCTTTTTCCAAAATTATCATTAAACTTAGCAACAACTTCTCTATCTTTAGAATTTGCTATTATCTCTTCTTGTAAATCATTTCTTTTATAGTAACTTAATGAAATATTTATAGGAATCATAAGTTTGGATATGTTTTTGTATTTTTAAGGGTTTTGATGAAAATATTTAAAAACTATTGTTATTCTTACAGCAACAATGAATCAAAAAATAGAGGAATTAAATTATTTTATTGAGAGAATCAAAAACTCCAATACTTTGGTAATTGTAGAAGGCAAAAAAGACAAAGCAGCTTTGCAGAAATTAGGAATAAATAACATAATGGAATTGAATAAAAAACCATTATTTGCTATTGTTGAGGAAATTGCTGATTCTAATGAAGAATGCATAATCCTTACAGATTTGGATAAAGAAGGAAAGCAAATATATGCTAAATTAAACTCTAACTTACAAAAAAATGGGGTTAAAATCAACAATAAATTCAGGGAATTTCTATTTAAACATACAAAATTAAGACAGATTGAAGGAATTAAAACATATTTAGAGATTTTTTAACCATTAAATTTTTAAATTAGAAAAGCATACATATTTACTATGACAATCAAAAATCAGCTTAAAACAGCTATATTGTTAGCTTTACTTACAGCACTATTGTTATGGATTGGTAGTTTATTTGGAAGAGTAGGCTTTTATTTTGCTTTGATATTTGTAGGCTTGATGAATTTCGGTTCTTACTGGTTTTCCGACAAGATAGTGCTTTGGATGTATCGTGCTAAAGAGGCAAAGCAAAGTGAATATCCAACATTGTATAAAGTTGTTAAAGAGGTTGCGAAGTTAAGCAATTTGTCAATGCCTAAGGTTTATGTGATTCCAACAAATTCACCAAATTGTTTCGCAACTGGAAGGAATCCTAAACATGCAGCAGTTGCTGCAACAGAAGGGATTTTAAAAATTTTAAATGAAGAAGAACTAAAAGGAGTTATTGCTCATGAATTTGCACATATTAAGAATAGAGATATTTTGATTTCCACAGTAGCAGGCACAATTGCAGGTGTAATCTCCTATATTGCCAACATGTTCATGTGGAGTGCAATGTTTGGTGGTAGAGATGATGATAGCAGAGGAAATGCATTAAGTTTGCTTGTTTTGGCTATTCTAACTCCAATAATCGCTTCCTTGATACAATTAGCAATCTCAAGAAGCAGAGAGTATCTTGCTGATGAAAGTGGCGCTAAAACTGTTAAAAATGGACATTCTTTAGCAGATGCTTTGGAAAAGATTGAAAAGAATATTAATGTAAATCCATTGAGATTTGGCAATACTGCCACTTCCCACTTATTCATTCAAAATCCATTTAGAGGACAAGCATTTCTAACTTTGTTTTTAACACACCCAAGTACTAAATCTAGGGTAGAAAGACTTAGAAGCATGAAATTTTAAGATTTTTTAACTTTCTTTTTTTTCTTTGGTTTAGGCATTTCTTTAATTTCTTCTTTTGGTTTCTCCTTTGTTTTTAATTTTCTCTTCAAAATAATCTTATAAACTTTACCAGCAATTCCAATAATTAAAAATACAATCCCTAGTGTTATTATTGTTTGTGTATAAGTTCTCAAAAATAATAATAGAACAACACTTAAAACAGCTTTAAAATCAAAATTGCCTAAGCCAAACATGCTTCCAAGCAAAGGGGTTGTATCAATACCAACAAAATTGTCATAAGCTAATATTGCAAAATAAGGCAGCATTATTAAAATTCCTATGCTGAAAGAAATTCCGCTTAAAGCTATTAAGAATAATTTTATGTCCATTATCAACAAATATAATAAAAATATTAAAATTGCCAAAATTACAAAATAAATTATTTTGTTGTTATTAAGATAATTTATCGCTTGGTTATATCTTTCTAAAAATCCAATGCTTGGCATCTGCATTTGTCTAGTTGGAATAGCACCACTTATAACATTAAAGAAAAATTCTCTGTCATTTATCTTGCCAGATTTATAGTCTTTGCATAAAGCACCTATATTGCTGAAATCAGGTAATAAAGAGTTTTTTTCGCCTAATTGATTGCATGCTTCTTCAATCTCTCCAGATTCTATTTGAAAGCAAGTTTTTCGTATTTCTTCTTCATTCTCAACTTTTATATTTCTTCTTTTCAATTCTCTATAATTTGCACAATTCTCTCTCATGGATTCGAGAATACTTCTATTGACACATAACTGATTTATCGTCACTATGCTTTCTCCTTTATCTAAAGAAGAGCAAGTTTCTGCAAGTTGGCTTACAACTTTCTTTTGCACTTCAGGAGACGCATAACCAAATATATCTCCAAATAACCCTCTAATTAATTCAGGGAAATCAAGAGTTATGCTAGAAAAAATAAGTGTTGCAACAAACAAAACTATTATGTTTTTTATTATTCCAATCAAAAAATTCTTGAAACCCATTTTAAACCTTGAATTCAATTTTTTCCTTTATTTTAGTTATAATCTTATCAGCTAATTTTATTGCTTGTTCTGCATCCAATAAATCGCAGTCTTTTCCATAATATTTGATGCCATTGCGTATTCTTCTAAATCTGTCAAACTCTAGAATGTCTTTCTCATTAAAGCCCTCTTTAATAAGATAAACTATTGATGCTTCATGAGAAAACGATTTGAAACCTCTAAGATAAAGAATAGAATCAGCTGCTTCCCTCATGGCTTCGTATGCATTTTCAAGAACATACTTTGACTTGGCTTTATGAAGCAACTGCCTTGCAAACTCAATTCTCTCCAAACTGTCCTTAAAGGTGGAATAAGCCAAATTTATATTTGGGCTTTGCCCTTTAACATTACCTTTTTTCAGGAAAAACTCGAAATCTTTCACCATGAACCCTCCAGCACAATTCCGTTTAATAAATTTGCCTTAAATTCCTCGCTTATTTTATCTAAATTGACTTCATGCAGATTTATAGCTTTTTTTAATATGTTTTCATGTTTTGATAAATCCAAATTTAATTTCTTATTTGTTATTACTGCTATGTCTATGTCTGATTTTTCAATATCCTCTCCTCTTGAAAAGCTTCCGAACAGAATAATTGCTTTTGGCTGATTGTATGATTCAGAAATATGGTTTATAAGGCTTGAGTTATATATCAACTCTAAATTATGCAGCCTTTTGCATCTAGCAAAATCAATATTATCTCGGTTTGCCATTACCTTAGTGATTACCTTCCCTTTTTCCTTGATAATAAGCTTTTCCTTTGCCAATTTGTCTGTTGAGGAAATAA
>CAZUSQ010000148.1:0-3455 GCA_964622655.1 uncultured Methanosarcinales archaeon | reverse complement strand
ATTATCAATGCTTGGTAGTATTAGTAGCAAAGTCCACTAAGAATTTTACTGATAAATATTGGCTTAATATTAGTGACGAAAGCGTACCTTTTGGCGGTATTATTGAGCAGACCAATCTCGTTGGTACAAAAAGATACAATGGCTTTCATATAGCTTATTTTTTGAACTACTTACCACAAGACCATAAATATTTTAACTATAACAATGAACAGCTCTTTGAAGAGTATTTTCCATATATAAGGAAAATCTCTCCTCATGTTTTTAGGAACGATATAAAAGAATATTTTGTTTTCAAAACAAAATTTGCCAGCCCAATTTATGAGAAGGGTTTTTTAAAGAAAATGCCCTCAATATTCACTAACTATAAAAATCTGTTTATTTCAACAACCGCAAATATCTACCCTGAGGACAGAAATTTAAGTAATGGGGTAAAAATCTCAAAAATAGTAAGCGATCAAATTAAAAATGAAGGAATCAATCATAAATAAAAAAGCAAAGTTAAAATTTTTTATACGATATATGAGTATCTTACAAACATGTTGAAAATGAGGATAAACTTCTAGCTTAATAAGTATAACTTTAAAAGATAAGGCTGATGGAGTAAAATTATGGTTAGAAGAGTGGATTATATTGGAAATTTATGCAATAACACATGGACAACTGTAGTTAAATACAAACTTATTACATTTTTTTTATTATTTATATTAACTCCAATAATTATTTTACCTTTGTCATTACATAGCTTAGAGAAAAATGCATTCTTTTTTACAACAATGCTCATATTAATATTATACTTCATTTACTTAAACATTTATTTTGCCAGTAAAAACTACAAGATTGCAATAATTTTAGTTTTTATTTTATCGTTTATATTAAAGATATTCATAGCATCACAATTATTCGGCACAGCTGATATGGAGTCTTGGTATATTATTGCAGGGATAATGAAAAAAGGAATTACTACAAATTTCTATGCAGAAACTTATAGGTATAACTATTCTCCTATGTGGGCTATTATGATATACGCAAGCGACCAGTTAAGCAAGATAATTTCTATTCCATTATCAACTCTGCTAAAATTCCCACTCATAATTTTTGATGTATTTACAGCCTTTTTGATTTATAAAATTACTCAAAGGGATAGCAAAGTAAAAAAAACTGAAAGAGAGAAGGAATCATTTCGAGCAGTAGCAAGTTTTCTGTACAATCCATTAATAATAATGGTTACTTCATATGGTGCACAGTTTGACACAATTGCAATATATTTACTACTCCTTTATTATTACCTTAGTAGCAAAGGAGAAATTATTTGGAATCACTTTATATACGGCTTATCGATTGCAGTTAAGCAAGTAACTGTTTTCCCTATTGTATTTTTCATGTTACGCCAGAAAGGACTTAAAAAGATGTTATTCATATTTATATCAGCATTTCCTTTTCTTGCAATCATTACCCCTTATCTATCAGGTGCTTTTGAAGGCATAATGCTTAATGTAATCGGTAATGCTGGCGTTCCAGGATTTTGGGGTTACTCGAGAGCAGTAAGGTATATTACACAACGCTTTTGGGGTAACGAAATAGATGAAATAGTTATTTTTTATATGCTAAAGATTATGGCTGTTGTATTATTTGTGGCTATGTTTTACTATTTTAAGAAATTTAAGAAAATAAGTCTGCTGGAAGGCATAATTATGTCCTATCTCCTCTTCTTTGCGCTGACGCCAGGCTTCGCTGTACACTACCTCGTTTGGATTCTGCCTTTTGCAATATTTCAAAAAGATTATTTTTACTATGTTTATTCTATCCTTGCTAGTTTAGTTACTTTCCTATTTTATTATGGACATGGAACAAGTAATCTTATAATAAGAGAGATACTTGCTTTCAGTGTTGTAGGTCCTTTCTTATGGATATTTTGCATTTACTGGTTGTTTAAAAAACATTTTGAGATAAAGATGCGCCATTCTATTGAATGAATGTTAAGAAAACTTTATAAAATAACTATAATTAGTTTGAAACATGAAAAACATCACTGTTGTTGGCCTTGGCTATGTTGGATTGCCATTAGCCTGCTTGTGCGCAGAGAAAGGCTATAAGGTTTATGGCTTGGATGTTGATAAAAACAAAGTTGAATTGATCAACAAAAACCAAAGTCCTATTGAAGATGGGTATATTGTGAATAAATTAACAAATTTAAAAAATAATATTCATGCAACAACAAATGCTAATGAATGCATTCAAAATTCTGAAATTATAATTATTTGTGTGCCGACTCCTGTTGACAGAAACAACTCTCCTGATTTGACTGCTTTGATGAATGCTATTTTGACTGTTTCAAAATTCATAAAACAAAACACACTGCTGATAATTGAATCAACAATATATCCAGGCACAATTGAGGAGGTTGTTTTGCCAATACTAAAAAAACAAAGATTTGATGCTTATAAAAATGATGTTTTTATTGCGCATTGCCCTGAGAGAATAGATCCTGGCAACAAAAAATGGACTATTGAAAATCTGCCAAGAGTTATTGGCGGCATTACAAAAGAAGCAACTAAAAAAGCTGCTGAGTTTTATAGAAGCGTAATAGAAGCAGATGTTATTGAGCTTAGTAGCGTCAAAGTTGCAGAAGCGACAAAAATAATGGAAAATACTTTCAGAGATGTGAATATTGCATTTGTTAATGAAATGGCAAAAAGCTTTGACAAAGCTGGCATTGACATAATTGAGGTTATTAAAGCTGCTTCAACAAAGCCTTTTGCATTCATGCCTCATTATCCAGGAGCTGGGGTGGGTGGGCATTGCATTCCAATCGATCCTTATTATTTGATTGAAAAAGCAAAGCAGATTGGCTTTAACCATGAGTTTCTAAAATTAGCTCGTGAAATAAACAACAGCATGCCCGCTTATGCAGTTGAATTATTGGAACAACAATTACAAAAATTAAAAAAAACAGTCAAAAACGCAAAAGTAGGTATGCTTGGTTTATCTTATAAACCAAATGTTGATGACACAAGAGAAAGTCCTGCTTATGAAATCATAAATATCCTCAAAATAAAAGGTGCTAATGTTTTTGTTTTTGACCCTCATGTAAAAAAAGAAAGCAATGTAAAAGACTTAGACGAATTATTGCAAAAAAGCGATTGCCTTGTTTTAGTCACAAATCACAATGAATTTAAGAATATGGATTTAAACAAATTAAAAAAATATAAGATACTTGCTGTTATAGACGGCAGAAATTGTTTGGATAAGGAAAAAATAAAGGCGATGGGAATTCTATACCATGGGATTGGAAGGGATTAATTCAAGATTATAGTGGCTTGACTAAGCTGAAGTGCAATCTTGGATAGGGCAGGCGGCTTTAAAACAGAAAAGTTTATATATGTGAACTCACATACTACACAAACAGTGATAAAACATGCCGAACATAACCTTATCAATACCTGAAGAGCTTCACA
>CAZUSQ010000147.1:0-3509 GCA_964622655.1 uncultured Methanosarcinales archaeon | reverse complement strand
TTATCATTTCCTCAAAGCTCACCCAGTATGGAACAGGCAAAATACACTCGTCACCTTTATCTAAAACAGACATCATTGCATTGTACAAAATATGCTTGCCTCCGCATCCAATCATTATTTCAGAGACATCATAGCTTATTTTATTGAAACTCCTGAATTTGTCTGAAACTGCTTTCTTTAATTCCGGCATTCCTCCAACAGGAGTGTATCTTGTAATGTTGTTGTCAATTGCTTTCTTTGCAGCCCGCTTTATGTTATCAGGAGTGTTGAAATCTGGCTCGCCTGCTCCAAAAATCACAACATCCTTTCCTTCCTTCTTCAATTGCTTGGCTTTTGCATCAATAGCCAATGTAGCGCTCGGTGCTATATTTCTTGCTCTTTGGGATAACATTTAACCACCCAGTTTTTTGGCTAAAGAACTAATATTAAAAACTTTTGCAGTATCTACAGTTATTATTTTATGTTTCCTTTCTCTAGCTTCATTCAGGCACACATTAAAAATTTCAGCTTGTATATTTTCCATTATTTTATTTTGATGAAATTTTTTCTTTTTTAATCTTTTATTTAATTCTTTAATATCACATTTTGTTACAATACAAAAATCAACATATTTTCTTGGGAGATAATGAGATAAGTGAGAATCTATTATTATCCCTTCAATTTTTTTTATTTTTTTATACTTTTTTATTGAATTTTTTTTAATGTTTAATTTATTTAATATAATTTTATCATTTTTTTTTAAAAAAATAGAATTTCCCTTTTTAATTCTTGATATTTCTTTTATTAATATTTTGTTTAATTTTTTAACATCTATGATTTTTGTTTTTCTTTTTCTGTCATAACCTTTAGGAAGTTTATTTTTTTCTATAAATTTGTTTACATCTAAATAATAGAAATTCAATTTTTTGGCTAATTTTTTTGCTAAGGTGGTTTTTCCTGTCCCCGGAACACCTGTTACACATATAACTTCCATTTCACATGGTTAATTTAGGATTATATTTAAATATTCTTTCAAATAGACCAATAGAATGCAAGAGGAGTTTAGCTTATCAACAACAAAAAGACAAGAATTGATTGCTATAACCGACAAAGTTAACTCAATAATAAAAAAATCAAAAATAAAGCAAGGCATGTGCAATATTTTTACAGCCCATGCAACAGCAGCAATTATTATAAATGAGAATTATGACCCAAATATTTGCTTGGATTTGATTGATGCCTTAAACAAATTAATTCCAGCAGGAATCTGGCGGCATGATAGGATTGATGGCAATGCTAACGCACATATAAAATCAGCAATATTAGGCGCTAGTGAGACTATACCTATAAAAGATGGGAGATTAAACTTAGGACATTGGCAGGCCCTCATGTTCTGTGAGATGGATGGACCACGCCAAAACCGTAGAATTATAGTCACTATAATACAATCAACTTAATTTGTAAAGAAAGTAATTTTGATTAGTTCTATATTTAATCACTTTATCTTGTCTCATAAGCTGTTGTAAATAAATCGCATTCTTTTAATGGTGAAACTGCCTAAAAGTGTTATGCTGTTAGCGAAAGACTTAATTTAGCAGTTGAAACATGTTTAAGGTGATTTAAAATCATTAAATTAATCAAAAATTAGTAGAATTGGTTTAAATAGTCTACGCGAGGAGATGTCCAGTGGTAGATGAATATGGTCTAAGTAAATTATTTAAAGTCTCAAATTGTACGAATTAAGCTTATGGAAAAACTCAACCCAGTTTTAGCAGGAGTTAGCGGAGAATACTTCGTTGCAGCTGAGTTATCAAAAAGAGGATATATAGCTTCCATAACTTTAAGAAATTCAAAAGGAGTTGATATTTTATGTTCAAATTCTAATGCCACTAAATCTGTCGGTATACAGGTGAAAACTAATAGAGGTTCAAAAAGAAGTTGGATACTTAATCAAAAAGCAGAAAATTACTATGCTGACAATTTGTTTTATGTTTTTGTAAATCTTAACGATAATGAAAAACATCCAGATTTTTTTGTAGTTCCAAGTAAAATTGTAGCAAAATACATAAAAGAACATCATGAAAATTGGTTAAAAATGCCTGGAAAGAAAGGACAACCCCATAAAGACAGCAGTATGAGGCAATTTAAAGACCGGAATGAAGAATATATAAATAAATGGGCTTTGTTAAATTTATAGGGTGATAAGGATTAATTGCGATTTATGTGGCAAAGTTGGCAATTCATTAAATAGAGCTTTGATTGAAGGGGTTGAGTTAAATGTTTGTTCTGAATGCAGCAAATTTGGAAATGTTTTAGCTCCAATAAAAAGGAATGTTGGGAAAGAACCTATAAAAGAATTTCCACCAAAAGAGGAAAAAATTGAGTTATTAGTAGAGGATTATGCTGAAATCATAAAGAAAAAGCGTGAGTCAATGGGATTAACACAAAAAGAATTTGCGAATAAGCTTAATGAAAAAGAATCTGCCATACATAAGATTGAAACTGGTGCGATAGAGCCTTCATTATCACTTGCAAAAAAATTAGAAAGAATATTGGGGGTAAAGCTTATTGAAGAGCATCAAGAAAAACATGAAGCTATTACAATTAAGAAGGCAGAAGGATTTACTCTGGGAGATTTTATAAAAGTCAATAAATAAGTTTATTTCTTGAAAACGAATTGATCACAATGACCTATTCTTGATGAGTAGATTATATTTAATTGTTGTTTTAAATAAGTTAATAGCCCATTTTGGTCATTCTCACATTTCACATTAAATGGTTTACAGGCTAGATCGCAAAAATCTATGAATATGAAATCTGCATTCTTAGCTTCTTTAATTAATTTTTTTTTCTTTTCTCCATTAAAAAAAGGATAATACATCAATTTTTCTATTTTTTTATTAATTAATACAGGTATAACTGGGTTTGAAATCCAAATTTTGCCGTTGATATCTGGTTTCTCTAGTAGGTTTTGAAGTTGTTCATATTGATTGATTTTATTAAATTCATTCTTGTATGCTATTGAAGTTGTAAATCCGGAAAAAATAAATGACATGACAATTAGCCCTAGAGCTATTTTTTTTGTTATATTGTTTTTGAGTTTATTAAAAATATAAATTATTGTAAATGCCATCAACAAATACATATATGGAAATAAAACAATCAAAAATCTCATTTCTTTTTGTTTGACTGCATTGAAAAATATAAAAAATATAAAAAATATAAAAGCTAAAAGCTTTTTATTGAAATCTTTATCTCTAAAAACAAGTAAAATGCCAGTTATAAAAAACAAATAAAGGAAATTTTCTTTGAATAATTCGATAAAATAATAATCTATAGTATGATAATTTAGCCACCCACTATTTTTACTTAGGGATATTTGTTGTAAGTACGGGTATAAAGCATTACTATATAATATCTGATTTAAAATTAAGTAGGGAGTTAATACAATAATAAAACCAATGACAATCTTGACATAATTTTTAAAATTTTTTTTATTAAAATGATTTAGAATAATTAAAATTGCAGCA
>CAZUSQ010000146.1:1000-3524 GCA_964622655.1 uncultured Methanosarcinales archaeon | reverse complement strand
ATAGATAAAAATTTCAATAAAAACATTAATAGAGTTGAGCAATTCTTCAAAAAAGCCAATAAACATAATTGCGACATAATATGTTTTCCAGAAGTATTTCTGACAGGAGGCTTATTCAAAAAGAAATATGATACATCAATTCCAATAAAATCAAAACGGATATTTTCAAAACTTTCTGAGAATTATGGTTTATATTCAATAATGGGCAGCATAATAGAAAAAATCAACAATAAATTCTATAATATTTCCCATCTGTTTGACAATAACGGCAATATCATTGGAAATTACAAGAAAAATCATCTTGTACAGAATTCAGAGGCAAAGTATCTAAAAGCTGGAAATGAAGTTAAAGTTTTCAGGACGAAAATTGGAAATATTGGAATTGAGATTTGCAGGGACTTGCTTTATCCTGAAATAACAAGAAAATTGATGCTAAATAAAGCAGATATTGTGTTTTGCCCCTCATTCTGGTGTTCCAAGTCTTCTGCTTATGATAGAATCTATAATCATAAATATTTTAAGAATAAGATTCCAGATGAAGTAACTTCGTTAGTATCTAGCAGAGCAATTGAAAGCGAATTAGTTTTCGTTTACGTGAATGCAGCGGGAACTTTTAACAATAAAAATCAAAAAAATATTTTGCTGGGAAAAACACAGATAGCATTGCCATTTTATGGCACAACAAATATTTTAAATCATAACAAGGCAGCAGTTTTAATTAAGGAGATTTATTTAAGCATTGTAAATGATGCAAGGAAAGTTTATAAAATAGAGAAGGACTTAAAGGATTATTATAAACCTAAATGAAACATTTATATACTAAAGTAATTTAGGTTTTCTGATGAATTTAAAGAAAATCAAAAAAGAGTGGATTTTTGTCAAAAGCCTAAAGCTGGCGAAATCCAACACAAATATTGTAGGAAAAATTATTCTGTTTGACTTGATGTTTTTTGTCTCTTTTTTTGCCCTTCAGAGATTATTCCAATATTTTTCCAAAAATCTTTTTTTTCCAAATCAGTTTTCATCGGCAGTAGTTTTAATTTTATTGTCTTTGGTATATTATCTAGTTATTTTGTTATTGTACTCTTTCTTCAAGTATAATATTCTGGAATTCATAAAATCTTTGTTTGAAAAGACCCAGATTTCATTCAACAGATTTGGGCAATTTTATGCATTGAATTTGATGATTGCTATAATTTTCTTTGCTATAATATATTTTTTGGGCTTTATTATATCCAGCGTTAAACAAAATTATGCGCCAATTGTTTTTGTTTTACTTGCTATTCCTTATTCCCTATTTTTATATGTCGTAATCAATCTGTCGCATTCTTTATTCTATCAGGACAATTTATTAAAAGAATCACTCAAGAGGGGCTTTAGTGATGCATTTGCGAAAATAAAAGCATATAGGGAAACAATTTTAGTTATGATTCTGGCTGCATTGATATTATTTTTATTGTTTTTTGGTGCTGGATACTTGATAAGATTATTAACATCAAAAAATTATAGCTTATACCTTACTGCCTACAGCTATTTCAAGCAGATTTCAATAATAGTTTTGGATGTAATTATTTACTTGATAATTTTGATAAACCGAATTTCATTTTATTACATAACAAAGGAAACAAGGTAAAATGTTTTTTCACAATATAACTCCTGTTTTGTTTGAAATTGGGCCTTTTCAAATCAGATACTACGGATTGTTCTATGCCCTGAGTTTTGTAATTGCATATTTCTTAATTTATTATCTTGCGAAAAGAAGGCAATTGAGCATGACAAAAGATGATGTCTCAGATTTTTTGATTTATCAGATTATAGGGATTGTTTTAGGAGCCAGACTTGTTTATATTTTGTTTTACAATCTGACATTTTACTTAAAAAGTCCTCTTGAAATAATAGCAATATGGCACGGCGGCTTAAGCTTTCACGGCGGCTTGATTGGAGCAATAACTGCCGCTTATTTCTTTTGCAAAAAGAAAAAAATTGAATTTTATGATTTGGCTGATATTGTTGTAATTCCAGTAGCCTTGGGCTTGGCTATCGGGAGGATAGGAAATTTCATGAATGCAGAGCTTTATGGAAGAATTACTGATTTGCCATGGTGCGTAGATTATTCAAAAAACAAATTTGTGGAAAATCTTCCAAGCGGATGCAGGCATCCTTCTCAAATTTATGAGTCAATAAAAAATCTCGTGATTTTTGCAGCATTGTGGGTCATTAAAGACAAG
The DNA here is from genome assembly GCA_964622655.1 of uncultured Methanosarcinales archaeon. Classification (GTDB taxonomy): domain Archaea; phylum Nanobdellota; class Nanobdellia; order Woesearchaeales; family GW2011-AR4. The sequence goes on along the minus strand of CAZUSQ010000146.1, from coordinate 1,296 downwards.
AAATTGCCAAAAGGATTTATGTTCTGGAGTTTTGTTGCGATGTATGGCTTATTAAGAACAGTTGTGGAATTTTTCAGGCAGCCAGATGAGCAGGTTGGATTTATTTTCAATTATTTTACAATGGGTCAACTGCTGAGCTTTCCGCTTTTTTTGCTAGGGGCTTATATGCTCTACAGTGTTTACAGAAAAAAATAGGTTAGTAACATATATAAATAGTTAAATTCTTCAAAATTATATTAAATTATATCAAAATGCAAGTCAATTATGAGGTAGAAAATATGCGGGTACAACAAAGT
>CAZUSQ010000146.1:0-990 GCA_964622655.1 uncultured Methanosarcinales archaeon | reverse complement strand
CAATAGGTTACTCATTAATGGGGCTTTCTGTTATCTTACTAATTATATTAACAGTTGTGAAATTAGATATAGATGAAGAAGCTACTATTATATGCCAGAAATTTCATGAAACTCCGCTTACTAGTGAGAATTGTCCAGTGCACCAGAACAATAGCATATGGTTCAAAATTTCATGGATGCTGACAGCTTCTTTTGCCCTGTCATTTTTGATTTTTGGAGTTGGAGCCTATCTTGCATTCTTTTATAAGACATCGTTGCAAGAACTAAAAAAAGAATTTAAGGAAATTGATTTGTCAAAATTAAGCGATGAAGAGAAAAGCGTCTATAACATAATAAAAAGCAAGAATGGCTCTGCTTACCAGACAGATTTAATAAAAGAGACAGGATTTAGCAAAGTCAAAGTCACAAGAATTCTAGACAAGATGGAATCTATGGATGTTCTTGAGAGAAAAAGAAGAGGCATGACCAATATAATTGTGTTGAAGTGAATTTAAAATATTATTCTATTAATTTTGAAATTAAAAAATTTAAAACACATTAACGATAAAAAATTAAATAAAAATTAGAGACCCCATGCACTTTCTTAACAATAATGGGTGCCCCTCATAGCTCTTTGTGTTCAATAAGTAAGCACAACGGGTTACCTTTTATAGGTTTACAGCACGAGGTCGTTCTAGGCTTTTTAATTTTATCAATTTTGTATTGAATTTATTGTTATTGATTATTTAATTTTATACTAATCCGTGCTTTGAAACTAGTTTCATAGTTACTTTATAAAGCTGTTTCATTTTACCTTGTCATAGGTGATAAAATGTTTGGAAAAAGCAATATTATTCAAAAATTAACTTATGTGGTTTTGGCGATAGTTTCGTTGGTTATGGCGTTTAACGCATTTCAGATAAGCAATATTAATGCAGTGGGAAATGCCAATCCCATATCTGGCCAAATGACAAGCAACTTACCAGCATTAGAATATGATGTAATTCCCAA
>CAZUSQ010000145.1:0-3547 GCA_964622655.1 uncultured Methanosarcinales archaeon | reverse complement strand
TATCCCTCTTCAGTTAATACGCAATGATTATACAGCAAGTTATATTTAAATGTTGCGGAAAAATACATTCCCAAAACTCAAAATCCCATGTTTTTGTTAATGCATCAAACCAAAGTGTACAGACTATCAATTAAGGAAATTTTATGGTTTAAATGCAACTTTATCGTCGATGCAAATCAAAAATTATATAAACAAGAATTAAGGCGCACTCTCAAAATAGGGGGTTGGCGATGGTCTTACTTTATAAGGGACCAGCTTTAAATAAAATCAAAATTTATGAGTCAAGATATAGTTAGACTTACGAGACTTTAAAATCCATAATTTATATAAACCAATGTTTAAAAGATATGCCATATGCATAAAAAAAGTCAAATTACATATTTTATATTATTTTCCATAATTATTTTTATTGCAGGCGGATTCATCTTTTATATCAATAATCAAAAAATTAAAGAAGTGGAAGTTCATAAAAGCTATGGGATAACATCCGATATAGCCCCCGTTAAGCTATATATAGAAAATTGTATAGTCGAGACAGGCAAAAATGCTTTACTATACATAGGAAAACATGGCGGCTATTACAAATTAAGAAACCCTAAATTGGAGGATAGCAATTTTAATTTGACATATTACCTATTCGATAATATAGATTTTTCACCTTCTTTAGGTTATATAGAAAAAGAGATTTCAAATTATATTGACAATAACTTACAATTTTGTATAAATGATTTTAATGAGTTTAAGAAACAGGGTTTTGATATTACTAACCATAATATAAGCACTAATACAAAGATAGGAACAAATTCGATTTCTTTTGATGTTAATATTCTTATAGAAATTAGAAAAGATAAGAATATACAAAAAATTGATAATTTTAATGGATTTATAAATCAGGTTAATTTATACAATATCCACAATGTAAGTAAAGAAATAACATATTTGCAATATAAAGAACCTTATAAGTTGTGTTTAAGCTGCTTTTATGAATTAAGTGAGGAAAACAATTTGTATATCTCCGTTTTAGAGCATCTGAATAATACTTTGGTATTCCAAATAACTGATTACAATACAAGCATTACAGGAATATACAATTTTACTTTTGCTGTAAGCTATCCGGAAGTTTCTTGCAAAAACCTTCAATATGTTGAAGATACTTTATTTCTAAACAGCTGTTTGGAACAAAAGAAAACCAAATTAGAAAACAAAATTAATATAAACCCCGTACCGGACTTTTCCATTCCTGCCAATTCAGTTTTTTATTATGAAATAAATGCTTATGGTAGGGGGGTCGTCTATGAAGATTTTACTGACTTGTTTGATATTAACAAAACCAATGGGGTGATTTCATTTAAATCCAATTCCAAACAGATTGGGGTTCATAATATATGGATCAAGGCGCGTGATACAATTGGAAATGAAGATTATGCAAATTTTCATATCAATATAACAAAATGAAGATTAAAAAACTCTTACTCTATTTATGTGTAATCCTGTTGTCATTTAGCACAGCGTATGCTCAAAATTCTTGCTACGATACAGATACCTGTGGTAGCAACTGGGATAATTTTGCTTATTCAGACCCAAGCTCAGATATTTTGTCTATTCCGCCCGATAAAGTGAAAATTGAAGAAGTTTTGCTGAGTGGCAGAGGGGATGAATTAACTAAAGAACAAATTATGGCAAATCTTAATAAAATTGACGATTTAAACAAAGTTAATTTCCAGAATGCACAGCAAGCCTTAATGGAAAAGTATGGCGTTACAGTTGAAACTTTTGGCGATGGCGCTAACGTAAAAGATGGAATTTTGAGGGCCAACTTTGGGCAACAAGATCATATAAGCATATCAAATCAAATTTATAGGAATGGAATTTTGAAAATATCTGATCAAGGAGAGATTATTTTTATCCCTAATAAAGAATTAGCAAAATTAGATATTACAAAGGGTGATTCAATTGTAATAGGTGGAGCGAAGACCAATTTAGAGTATAATGGTAATACTTTTGAGGGGACTTTTAGGATAAACTGGGACGAAACTATAACTTTTTTGAAAGGAAAAGAAGCAGTTATTGATGGTATTATAATAAATCCTATGTTAGAAGATGTTAAATTATGCAATTCTTTGGCTGCATGCCATGGAGAACATTTGTATCTTTCGGAAAATGAACTTGCGGCAGCAGGAAGTTTTTCCTTGGCTTTTTTGGGTCAAAACAAATTTTTTCAGGTAATTGATGCAGGCTTCCCTATAGGAGAAATAATTGGAAATCAAAATGATCTTATGAAAATATTTTTAGGAAATGACGCCAAAAATGGGGAAATTGATGTCAAAACTTCAGAAGGGTTGCTGCCAATGATGAAAACGAAAGGATTCGTAATGATGGAAAATGATGAAAACAAGATAGAAATTGATGGTCCAGTGGTTAAAACTGTGTTATTTAAAGATACCCAAATAGAACCTATAGATTCAAAAGCTACAAGAGGTTCTGTTAACGTAGCTATCATCGCTGATAACAATGAAGAACAAGTTTTGGTATTGGATGAAAATCAAAGAGTGCATATATCAAGTAAAGGAGATTTTGATTCCATAACTGAAAAAAGACAAGAATTGGCTGAAAGAGGAATTCTATTAAGTGGATACTTCTCGTCTTCAGAGCTGCAAATATTCAAAAATCAGATTGATTTTATGGAAAATGAACTTGATATCGATTTTAAAAAGTTAGTTCTCCCAATTGATTCGAGTGAAAATTTTAAAACTAGGATATTTGAAATGGACCAAAGAAATAGTAGATCAGCAGAAGCTTTCGTGAAGCCAATCTTGCCAAATATTATTTTTTGGCAACCTGATCTTACTGTCTTGGATATTGCTAGTAGGGTGGAACAGTCCAAAGAGTCTACATATAAACTTATATTTAATTATTATAGGGACTCATTACTCCATGAATTTGGTCACGTAATCGAAAATTTGGACATTCCTTATAGCCTACAACAAAGGTCGGAAAATCCAGAATTAATGTTCCAATCGCCTTTGATGGACTCGTTTAAAACAGAAATGGAAAAAAGCGGAATAAAACTAGAAGAAATTAAAGACCCTGAAACTAATAAAGTCATTGTTAATTATAAAATCATTTCGGGACCGGAAGACTTATTTCCAACTTCTTATTCAAAAGACAAATCCTTAAAAGAATTCATAGCTGAAATTTTTGCGACTTTTCGCGAACCTGAATGGTTTACAGACCCTTATAGAGGGAAATCTGAAGGAAGACCTGCCCCCACCCAATTGCAGGAACCGATAAGTCCCGAAATGATGAAGGAAAGACAAAAATTTAGAGATTTATGGTTAGAAACACTTAAAAAATTTAAAAAATAAAATATATATTGAAATATATACCTTACCATATACAATAAGTTTTAATTTGTATGTGATGATTAATCAGTTATTTATTCTTATCTTTAAAAGATTATTGACTTCTTCTTTATTGTAGCATGTCTCCTTCAAGCCGCATTTCCTGCATTTATTTTCATTATTGCAAAAATCCGGCAGTTCCCTGC
>CAZUSQ010000144.1:0-3583 GCA_964622655.1 uncultured Methanosarcinales archaeon | reverse complement strand
TTCTTCATTAAAATTATCACAAGGCATCTTTTAGTTATGATATTGATTGTGCTATTGCCGATAATAATCTTGCTGTATTATTTCACTCCAACGAAACAGTTTGGGAAAAAGTTGTTTGAAATCCTGATAATAAACTCATTCTTTCCTTTCATATGGATGCTTGTATTTGCAATGGGCAAAGTAGTTGTTGATGTCTTGAAGGCATTATACTTGCCAGTTGATTTGGGGCTTTTGAGTTTTCTGGCACTTACATCAACTCTCTATCTTAACAACAAGCTGTACAAGGAAATTGGATTGAATTTTGATGTTGCAAGCCCTGTTACTTACTCTTATCAATCTGTCAAGGAAATCTACAGGCAAGTGCCAAGAGGCATGAAGCCGGATTTCAGCAGAATTGGCAGCAGAATAAAGGACAGATGGAACGCAAGCAGAGATGTTCAATACAGCAATGTGCAAGACACACTTGGAGAAGCGGTTGACAGGAGATAAAAATGTATGAAATACCAAAAAACCTGAACAAATATGAGGATGAGTTCATTCCTTTTGTTAAGTGGAACTTCAGGCAGTTTATTTACTTCCTTATTTTGCTGGGGAGCATTGCAGCAATTTATCATTTCGTAAAAGTAAGCATTGTAATTAAATTATCAATACTAATTCCTTTTTCCATCATTAGCGTGATGCTAATACATCTAAGGTTTGACGAGAAGCTTTCTGCTTGGCTAAACCAGAAAACAAGCTTGCACAATGTCGGCTACTATGACTCAAGGATGGACAAATTCATTCCAATTGCTTCCATACAAGACAACACAGTTTATTTGAAAAATGGAACATTGCTGGCAATTATTGAAATAAAGCCCATTGATTTCTTAATTTTGGCAGACGACCAAAAGGAAAGCGTGCTTTTCAATTATAGGGGTTTCCTCAAATCCTTGGATTTTCCACTGCAAATATGCTGCAGAAGCGCTGATGTTAATCTAACAGAATGGCTTTCAAACATGAAAAAGATTACAGTTCAAAACAGCCATAATCCAATAGCATTGGAAAGGGTTGATGCTCTTACAAAGTGGATTGAAAAGGAAATTACTGAAACAAACACAAGAAACAGGTTATTTTACATTATTGTGCCATATCATGATTTTTCAGAGCAAACCAGCTTTTATGACGCAACAAAAGAGCTAATCTTAATGCTTCTCGGCAAGCAAGTTATTTTCTCTGGCAAAAGAAAAGTTCATTATGAGCAATCCCTGAAAGAAGTCAGCAATAGAGTTGATGATGTTATTGAAAAAATAACAAAGCTTGGAGTTAAAGCAAAGAGGATGAACTCCAATAAGCTTCTATCGCTCTACACAACATACTTTACTGACATGTTTGAAATTGACGCATCATACTTAAGCCCGGTAATGTGGTTTAAGGGCAAAAATAAATCTTTTGACAAGTATGTGTTTAAGAAAATATTTGACATTGTTAATGAAAATCCAATCAACGACAAAGTTCCTGATGATTTGAACATTGACGAGATTGATTTGTACAATGAAGTAATAAAGAAAGAGGCAAGAGCATGAAAACCAGCAATTTATTTTTAGGAAAAATAATTGTAATGGATTCAGCTGCGTTAATAGACAAAATGATTTTGGCATCCATATTGCAGATTAAGCCGCTTAATTTGACTGATTTGCAGGAAATCGAGAAGACAGAGCTATTCAATCAATACAGATACTTCTTGCGCTCTTTGACATTCCCAATACAAATAGTGCTAAGGTTTGCAAACAAAGATAGTGACAAATCTCTTTATCGAAAAAGAATGGCTGAAGTGGAAGAGATAATAAAGAAGACTTATAAGAATAACTTTAAGGAACTGCTAGTAGAAAGTGACTCATTCAAGAACTGGCTCAAGCTCTTCTTGGAAATGCAAGCAAGGCCTATGCTTCTGTGCTATGTGGTAATTCCTGTCATCGCTGGCATTAACTTGCTCAAAAATGAAGTAGCCTATGTCGAGGCATTGCAGCTCTTAAACCAAAGGACAAATTTTTGCATTTCAAGGCTGTCGGCTATAAAGGTTAGGAATCATATAAGGAACAATTCTAAAAGAAGCGAATGGGAGGAACATGAGTTTGAGAAAATCCAGGAAAAAAAGGCAATGATTGCATTAGGCATGTTCAAGCGAAATTCTAACTATTACTCTCTAAACAAGCTTGAAATTATGCATAATGGTCAAAGAAAGGTTAGTGATTACATTAAAAATAATTTCTATGATGAAATGAGGAACGAGAAGGAGACATATCTTGAGGTGAAAAGACTTGATGACAATGAAATATTAAATCTATTTGATTCTTATTGCAGGGATTTTGTTGCACTCGGCATAGGACAAACTTACGAATATCTCTCAATGAGGGATTTATTCACTCTGATGAACAAACCAATCGACAAGGAGGCAGTAGAATGAAACTCTTCTGGAAAGCAAAAGCATTTATGCTTGGCAAGGATGAAATTGATATCATTGTAGGCCAGATTTATAATTGCATTGTAAAGAAAAAGCTTGTCTTCATTGCAGAATTGGAGCCATTCTTCAAGGACTTTTCCAGTTATGAAAAATTAAGAATTATTGAGCATCTGAAAAAGGAAAAGAACATTGTTTTTGAGGAAGACATGCTGCAATACAAAGAGAGCGAAAGCTTTGAAACATTTTCGCAACAGCAAATGCTTAATGCGCTTATAAAGCCAGAATTGATTGACACAAAACCTTCTTACATACAAATTGGCTCAAAATTTTATCAAGGATTGACATGTGTTGGATTGCCAGAATCCGTTTCTGAAAACTGGCTTTCTGGCATGACGCAAGAAAGAAGCGATGTTGATTATTCTATCTTTATTGAGCCATCAAGTGTCCAAGCTTTGCAGGAGTATCTCACAAGCGAATTGAGAAAAGTCAGAAGCGACATTTACATGTACGAATCAAGAGGAGAAACTAACCCAATTCTTGAGCAGAAAAGGGACGAATTGACTGAAAATTTAAGGAATATTTCCAAAGGCAGCTACAAACTTTACAGAACTCATATACACTTGGTTTCAAAAGGAGTAACTCCGGAAACTGCAACAGCATTAGCCAAGAGAACTCAATCTTCATTAAAATCCTATGGCATAATCACCAAAGTAACAACTAATTATCAACAGCAATTGCTAAAATCTGTTATACCATCCTCAATAAATTATGTTAATGACAAGGGAATTTTAGTTCCAGACGATGCATTGGCAGCTTCATTCCCATTCTCAAGCCCATTCTATGATGTTGATGAAGAGCAAGGCATTTTGCTTGGATGGGGTCCAAATAATCTGCCAATTGCAAGGTGCTTGTGGAATGAAGAAAGTTACTCTGGATGTTTTATCGGTCCTACTGGCTCTGGAAAAAGCATGGCATGTAAATTCTTCATAGACCAGGAAAACACAATAAGGGGAACAAGAATAATAGTTATAGATCCTGCAGCAACAATCGGGGCTGCACCAGAATACAAGAGAATGTGCGAGAAAAAGAAAGGCACTTACATTTCATTCAGCAAGGACTCAAAAAACATTCCAGCAATAATGG
>CAZUSQ010000143.1:2512-3585 GCA_964622655.1 uncultured Methanosarcinales archaeon | reverse complement strand
TTGTCAAAATCTGCTATTCTTCCATCCCTTTTCCTTAGCTTAGAAATCTTTTGCTGCATTTTTCAAACCTCTTTATCTGCTTACTTGATATAAGATTTTACAGATATACTTTCAATCCGTTACACTAAAAAATCTATTGCATTTTTGGTGTTCCAAAATTCCATGAATTTTTGGACTTCGCAGCATTATTTTGTGCTCGTGTGACATGCGAAAGCTCGCTGATGTCGCTGCTTTTTGACCATATCGCAATACCTCGCCAATTTATGCATTAAAATGATGATTTTTGAGTTTTTTACTACTGGAACGAAAACACAACATGTAGTAGGTAAGGTAGCGTCGGTATACTATATGTAGTGGTTTTTTCAAGCACTCCTTATATTTAAAGATTTTGTTTTTACTATATAACCCCGCTTTTCGCTTTTGGCAGATTTTTTAAATAAGTTGTCTATGGGAATCATACGATCTTGAGATTTAAATATCTTAGGCAGAGATGTCCAGTGGTCAGTAAGTTTTTAAATATAAAATAACTGCCAACAAATATGATGAAAATTCCCAAATGTGATTACCATGGCACTTGTAAAAACAAGGCATACAGGGAAGTTTTCCCAAGCCTTTTAAGAGGAAAATACAAGAATCGTGGCTGGAGCTATACTCACTCACATAATTAATTGAGCAATACATGCTCGTTCGTAATAAGCAAAGAACATTATTCATTGTTCAATTATTTGTGTTCTTTGCTATATTTATGCAGAAAACACTACTATCAAGAGCAAAAAAGATTTAAAGGCAAATTGCCAAATTCTGATGCTGGCTAAACTTGATAAGAAATGTTTTTATAAGATAAACTAAAAACATGCTCTTTATGGCTAATTTTACAAAAGAACAGGCACTTACAAATTTAAAAGGTTTGATAAGCAGATACAGAGACAATTTACAAGATGAAGAATATAGAAAAAACGAAAGCAGAATCTGTGATAATTTAATCATCCCTTTTTTTAAGATTGTACTGAACTGGGAACCTGAAACAGAATTTAAATCTCAATACAGGGAAGGCCAAAGAAAAGTTGACTATT
>CAZUSQ010000143.1:0-2502 GCA_964622655.1 uncultured Methanosarcinales archaeon | reverse complement strand
GTTTTTCTTGATGGAGTTAGCAAATTTGTTGTAGAAGCAAAATCATTGGCACACGATATAAGAAAAGAAAATCAGTATTACCAGCAGGCAATTGACTATGCAACTTATAAAGAAAGGAAATTTGCAGTCCTTACAAATTTCAAGTATTTTATTGTCTTGGATGCTGAGATAGAGACTGAACCTTTGAAAGCAGAAGTTGCATGTATTGATATTGAAGACATCAAAGAGGGTCAGTTTGATATTTTATGGGCATTCAGCAAAAGTGAATGGAGTGAAAAAAGAGAGAACAACGAGATTCTCCTAAAGTTGAAAGGCAAAAAGAAAGACAAGATAGATGAATTACTGCTTGAGGACTTGAAGCGATGGCGCCCATTATTGCTAAATAATCTAAATAAGCATTCTAATAAAAATAAGCTCGATTTTGAAAAGGATATTCATTACATTGAAGAAGAGGTGCAAAAATTTATTGACCGGCTGATTTTCATTTGCTATTGCGAAGATAAGCCAATTATGGAAACAGAACTAAAGTCAATCATAATTGACAAGGAAAGCGAAAGGTACTGGGACAAAACAAGCTATATTTCAGAGAGAATAAAAAAATTGTTCCATTTGTACAATGATAGATATAACAGCGATTTATTTGCAAAAAGCTGGTGCGATGATTTTTATTTTGATGATTCAGCTTTATTGCAGATTTTAAAGGATTTGAGGCAGCCTAAGGGCAAAAGGCCTTATGATTTTTCCATCATAGAAGCGGATATACTTGGAAAAACTTATGAAAATTTTATAGGGCATGTCCTTGCAGTCAAAAAACGAATTAAAGAGAAAGAAAGCAAAGGCAAAAGAAAGGAGATGGGCATTTATTACACTCCAACCTACATTGTTGATTACATTGTGAGGAATACAGTTGGAGAATACATCAAAGGAATGTCAATTTCTTCCATAATGAAAGTTAGGATTCTTGATCCAGCTTGCGGCTCTGGAAGTTTTTTAATAAGAGCTTTTGATTTAATATCTGAAGAAGTTAGAAAAATCCGAAATGTAAAAGAGCTGGGGTATGAAGACAAGAAAAATATATTGCTGAACTGCATTCATGGAGTTGACAAAGACGAGAGGGCAGTTGATATTTGCAAACTGAATTTATCCCTTAAATTGGCTGAAAGAGGGCAAAAATTGCCTGAATTGCATGATAATATCAAATGTGGAGATTCCTTGATTGATGACAAAGATATTGCCGGCGATAAAGCTTTCAACTGGAATGAAAAATTTAAATCCATAATGGACAATGGCGGGTTTGATGTGGTGATTGGTAATCCGCCTTATGTTAGGCAGGAAGAATTAAAGAATAAAAGAGGTTTTGAAAAATTTGAAATTTATAATTCTTCCAATGATTTATATACTTATTTTTTTGAGAGAGGAATCAAATTATTAAAAGATAATGGATTATTTTCATTTATAGTATCTAGTAAATTCACAAAAACTATTTATGGTGAAAAGTTGAGAGATTTTATAATAAAAAATACGTCAATTTTAAAAATAATTGATTTTGCAGATTTACCTGTATTTTCTGATGCTACTACTTATCCTTGGATTATTGTTATCAAACGAACAAAAATAGTCAATTCATCAAATAAAATTTTCATTTCAAAAATAGATGACTTGAAATTCGCAAACTTTAGTGAACAAATTCTAAAAAATAGTTTTCTATTAAACCAAACATCATTGACAAGTAAAGTATGGACAATTGATTCAAATTTAGAATCACAAATAAAAGAAAAAATTGAAAGAGCTGGTGTAAAACTGAAGGAATTCATTAATAATAAATTGTATAGGGGTATAACTACGGGTTTGAATGATGCATTTATAATCAATGAAAATATAAAAAATCAAATATTAAAAGACGATAAGAAATCCAAAGAAATAATCAAAAAATTCTTGACGGGTAAAGATATAAAGCGCTATTCAAAAAAATTTAACAAGTTATATCTTATCTTTACATTCACAAGTATTGATATAGATAATTACAAGGTAATTGAATCTTATTTGTTAAAATATAAAAAACAATTGGACAAAGTTTGGGAAGTAAAAAATCAAAAGCATCCTTGGTATGAGCTAAGAGGATGTTCTTATTATGCTAAGTTTGATAAACCAAAGATTATATATCCAAGAATAAATAATGAACCTAATTTTGATTTAGATGAAGAGTCATATTTTATACAAGATAGTTGTTTTTTTATCCCATCAGATTCTAAATATCTATTAGCTATATTAAATTCTAAAGTAATTAATTTTTATGCTAATAAAACTTGTTCTCTTTTAAGAGGTGGATATTATGATTATAGATATCAATATGTAGAACTATTTCCTATTCCAAAACCAAAAGCAAATCAAGAGCAACATATTTCAGAACTAGCCGACAAAATGCTCTCTCTCAACAAAAAGCTCCAAGAAATTGGAGACAAAAATACTTTAGAAAAAGAAAAAATACAAGAAGAAATAAGG
>CAZUSQ010000142.1:0-3593 GCA_964622655.1 uncultured Methanosarcinales archaeon | reverse complement strand
TTTCTATGCATTTGATGCGGCTAACAACTTAAATACAACAATACTTAACTTTAATGTAAGTGATCCAACCATGCATACAGCAAGCGTCTCGTTAGGCAGCCCGTCAAGCAGTGGAATAACAGTTAGTGTAACTGCAAATGAGTCTGTAAATATGTCAATAAACAGCACAGGCTCCACATCATTCACCAATCCATCAGCAGTAATAACATTTGAAAGAAGCCAATCAATTTCAATAAGTGGATTGTCAGCATCAACAATTTATAATTTGACTGTAAAAACATGTGACAAAGCTGGCAATTGCTTGCTCAACACAACATTAGGCTTTACAACAAGTGCAGCAGCAGCAGCCGCAGCAGCAGCCGCAGCAGCTGCAGGTGGTGGTGGCGGAGGAGGAGCAGCAGCACCAAGCAATGAGGTAGCTTCAGCAGCAAGAAAATGGGACAGCTTAGGAGCAGGAACAAGTGCCACTTTAGGAGTAAATAATGCAGATATAGCTGTAACAGGCGTTATAGTTGATGTTAAGAATGCAGTCACAAATGCTGAGGTAAAGGTTGCAAGTTTGGCTTCAAACCCAATAGCAACAGCAGCAGCTGCAAAAGTCTATCAATACTTGCAATTAACAAGGAGCAATATCGCTGATGCTGATACATCAAAGATAACAATTAACTTTAGAGTTCCAAAATCATGGCTAACAAGCAACAATGTTGCTGAAGATGGTGTTGTATTGTATAGATATAGTGAAGCAAAATGGAATGCATTGCCAACAACAAAGACAGGAGCAGATGCAAATAATGTACTGTATCAATCAACTACACCAGGATTTAGCACATTCGCTATTGGAGGTAAAGAAGCAGCTCCAGCTGTAGCACCACCAGCAGAAGTACCACCAGTTGAAGCACCACCTGCTCCAACTCCAGAAGCTCCAGTAGCTCCACCTGTAGTACCACCAGAAGAGGTTAAGAAGCCAGCAATTAGCAGAACAGCAATTGCATGGATTGTTGTTGCAATAATAGTAATTGTAGCAGCAGTTGGCTACTACATGTGGCAGAAGAAGAAAGAGGAGTAAAATGGAGGTTGACCCTGACTATGAGGAGTTAGTTGATTTAGTTGCTGATAAAGATTTGGATTTTGAATTTCCTAATTCTTCAGTACAACATGCTAAATATGTTATTTCTAAAATTATTGAAAAAACTCAAAAGAATTTTTTTGTTTATTCCAGAAATTTAAATAATGAGGTTTTTAATAATGAAGAAATTTTGACCTCTATGAAGAATAATGAGGGGATATCAATTAAAATTCTTTTAGAAAACTCAGATAAAGGTGTTGTTTCAAATTTTAAATCAAAAATTAAGGATATTGAGGTTAGACAATTAAAACCTCAAAATCACTTTTATTTTATTGTTAGTGATAGTCAAAGAATTAGGATTTGTTCCAGAGAAAGACCACATCAAGCAAGAGTGAATTTTAATAGAAAGTCGTTGGGGGAAAAGTTGAGTAAAAATTTTGAAAGTCTTTGGGATACTGCTTCCCCCATTTAACAATTTAAAATGGAGTTTACGTATTTTGAGTATTTCCTGATAGTATTTTCTTCTGCATTTATCATATTTTCTCTGGCTATTAGAAATGAATCAAATAAGAAATATTTTGAATTTATGCAATATTTAGATAGGCTAAAATCTTATATTGATGAAACTATAAAAGAAAAAAATATTAAAATATCCAAATATGCTAAAGATAATCTAAAAGAGACCATAGATGCCCGAGAAGAACTATTTAAAGATTGTTTGAGCAAGGTTAATTATTATGTTTATCATAGTTTTTACTTTGTTTTCTTTTTCTCGGTTATTGGTATTGGAATTACTTCTATTTACGAATTAGACTTATTCAAAATTTCTTCACTACATTTAGACTTAGGTTTTTTACTATCCCTAATCCATTTATTAGCTTTTACAACCTTATATCTATACTCTCGAGCGGCATTTACGCTGATTCTCTATACTAAAATAGATTACGAATATCTTGAGAAATTAGCAAGAAGAATTGATGATGTTCTCAATTTTAGACAATTAACAAAATTAGACGATGAAAAGGAAAGCTTAGTGAATTTGGTTAAGCGAAGTAGCCTTCGTTTCTTCTTCTTTCCAATATTTCTTATATTTAATAAAAAGTTTAAATTTTTCTTTTATAGGTATTATAGTATATAATTTTATAAGATATACTGCCTCATTATTAAAAAATTGGTATTACCAAACGCTAACCTTACAGCTCAAAATATTTTGTTTAAAATTTATACTATTCCCATCTTTCTTGATTTTTAATAAGGAGTTTAAACAGTTTTTCTATAAATATTATAATCTATAACAAACTCAAAAGTCATTGTTTTTAATAGTGAATTTGGATATGTTTACATAACGTCTATTTTACAACTCAAGATTTTGTGTGTCAATAACAAAAATAAAAAGAAAACAAAAACAATAATATCATAATAACAATTATTTTTACTCTATCCTTGTTGTTATTTGCCCTACATTAGTGTGAGAAATGCCGCCTATCTCAGAAGAGGTAACGTAAGAAATTTTAGAATTCTTTTTAATTTTCTAATATTTCTCGAAGTTTTATTGTAAAAAATTAAACCTCAAACCCATATTTGCCATACATTGGGGTAAATAAAAAAGGGCCTAAGAATTCTAGCTCTAAATGTCCGTCTTTGTCTTTAATTCCCCTTACCATTTCCTGCTCGTATTTGTCGCCAACAGGGCCAATTATTATGCCTTCTGGCTTAAGCTGCTCTAGCAAAGGTTTTGGGAATTCTTTGCAAGCTGCTGTTATTATGATTTTATCAAAAGGTGCTTCACTTTGCATTCCATTAGAGCCATCTTCTTCATAAACAAAAACATTGTTAATTTTTGCCTTTCTCAGATTTTGTCTTGCAAAACCGACAAGCTCAGGCACTACTTCAGTTGTTATTACCTTGCCTTTAGCTCCAACTATCATTGCAATAATTGCTGCTTGGTAGCCTGAACCTGTGCCTATTTCAAAAATCTTTTCACCTGGTTCAATCTCAAGCGCATGAGTCATTATCATAACTGTTGTTGGCTGAGAAATTGTTTTGCCTCTCATTAAGGGCAAAGGCATGTCTTGGTATGCTGCATTTTTAAGCTCTTCTGGGATAAAGTCTTCTCTATCGACATCTTTAAAAGCATTTAATTCTATATCTCTAAAGCCAAAATTATCTCTCCAAAACTTTATTAACTCAGTTTTTTGTACCATTTAAATTATACAAAGATAAACAACTACTTAAATTTTTTGTCTTTTGTCAACAATTCTTTTTTCTTTCAGCTCAGTCTCCATCCCTAATCTCTTCAGCAATTCTTTTAATTCAACCTTTACAATTTCTGGCGTTACTTCAGTTTCAGTAATTATTTTATTTTTTAAATTGTCCTTTAATTTTTCATAATTAGTCTTTTTCGTAGGAGCAATATAAACAATAAGCTCGTCAATCTCATAAGGGTCATTGTTCTTTTTTCTTATCTCAACTTGACATTCTTCAATATCTTTATGTGACATCATAATTGGAAAGAAAGCATTTATGT
>CAZUSQ010000141.1:1933-3622 GCA_964622655.1 uncultured Methanosarcinales archaeon | reverse complement strand
CGGCTCTGTAACAGATTTTGTTTGTGAGTTGGAAAAAAATGTGACAAAAGAAGAAATAAACAAAGTATTTGAAAAAGAAGCTAATAAACTGAAAGGTATTTTAGAATACACAATAGAACCAATTGTATCTGCTGATATAGTCACAGACTCAAACTCATCAATTTTTGATTCCGAGCTAACAAATGTAATTGGTGGTAATTTTGTAAAGGCTATTGCATGGTACGATAATGAATGGGGCTTCAGCAAGAGAATGATTGATGTGATTAAATTGATTGGGAAATGATTTTAATTTACTCTAAACTCTATTATTTCATTTTCTCAAATAATTCCCAAAACCTTATCAAAGTTGAGGCTCCAATTCTGAATTTTAGTTTAATCATTTTGTTAACTGTTTCATTAATTTCTTTTTCATTCAGTAAGCCTTCTTTATAAGCAAGAAGCAAAACTCCTAAAGAGCCAATAGGCTTTAAGCCAAATGATTTTGCTATTTCTCTTGCAAGAGATTCATCAATAATTAATTCTTTTTGATTAAGCTGTTTTGCCAATGCTATTGTTTGTGATTCCCCAATTCCTAGATTATTGATATCCTGAAGCTTATCGGCTAGTTTGTAATATTTGTCCTTCAACTTAATGATTTTTATTTGGACTTTATCCAAATAACTTTTTAATATTAAAGAATCTTCAAATTTTTTTTCTAAACCTTCTAAGATTGTTTCTCTATAGACTCCATCTGCGATTTCTATGCTCTCAAACAATTTTAGCATGATATTTATCTTATTTAACTTGCCAAAAACAATTAAAGGAGAAGAATTTACAATCAAATCAATCCCTCAAAGTCTTCTTCAAGTTCTTTAATTCCATAATGAAAATCTATGTTTTTTTCAACCAATACATCCATAAATTGTGATAAAGGCATTTCTGCAATTCTAGCAGCTCTACCTACACTTGCTTCTTTATTTCTAAACTTTTCCAAAGCCAGCTCCAGCTTTTTATCCTTTAAGCCTAACTCCAATATCTCTCTAAGCAGTCTAGATTTAGTTTTTTTCTCCAATTTTGACAACTTGTCAATTTCCTTGACATCTTCCTTATCAATTCTCACAGATACTGTTTGTGTCATGTGTATACAAATGTGGTAACTTGTATATAAATGTTTCTATTTTGAACCAAAGAGAATGATTGATGTGATAAAGTTAATAAGTAAATAGGTTTTATTTTAAAAAATTCTTTATTAATCTATAAACGTTATCTGATGGTCGAACTTCCAAGATATTGCTTAACTCTTTAATCCTATCAAGTCTTCCCTTTTCGGCAAATTTTGCATAAATCTGCTGAATAACTTCATCAGGTAAATTTGGCTTGATCCCAGTTATATCTTTAAGTTTTCTAAGTAAAGAGAAACGTTTTCTAATGATTACATCATAGGCAATATTTATGCCTTGCTCTTTTGGAAAGTCTTCACCTACTTTTGGCTTCTTTTCTTCTAAATAAACACGAAAACATTCTTGGACTATATCGTCTGACGGTTTAATTTCAGTTTTACTTATCAAATATTCTACTACATCCAACTCTCCCTTTAATATAAATATCCTGTATCTTTGCTGAAGGAAATCTTCTGGGAGATTTGGCTTAATACCCGTAATTTCTTCAAGTGTTTTACCTTGTAAAATATCTTCGAGAGGTTTTTCAGGA
>CAZUSQ010000141.1:0-1923 GCA_964622655.1 uncultured Methanosarcinales archaeon | reverse complement strand
GTAATTTCTTCAAGTGTTTTAATATTATCAAGTCGATTAGAGTGAATATCACATTGAGAGAAGATTGCAGCAGTAATAAGATCGTCTGATGATTTGTTAGTTCCAATACTTTTTATTGCATTGACAAACTCTTCATAAAATTTTTGTTTTTCACCATCTTCTAATAAATAAGCTGAATATCCTATTTGAACAATTTCTTCTGCAGGTTTTATTCCAATAACATTTATTAACCTACTTAATGACTTATGTGAAAGCCATCTGTCCTTACCGATTAAAATATAGATCATATATATTTTTTGAACGATGTCTGTTGGTAATTCTGGCTTTATCCCCGTCTTATTATAATAATCTTCTATGTATGTTAGCCCTCCGCCAAGTGTAAGGTTTTTGCAATTACTAATTATTGTAGATAAATAAAATTTCTGGAGTTCTGTTCTAATTTGGTGTGGGTCTTCGCCTATCGACCTTGCAATTGACAAAAAATCTGTTTCTGATATTATTGGTTCTTTCTCAAACAATCTTTCTCGATATTCCCTAGACTTAAATACTTCTAACATAACTCGATCTAAGCTCATTTTTATCCAGATTTTTGGTTATTAGTTTTGGTATATTAAATTATTGGGTAAACTCCTTTACCACAATATTTAAATATAGAAAGCCTATTCTGCACAATATGGAAACTGAAGCATTAGAAGAACTAGGTTTGACGAAAAACGAAGCGGTTGTTTATATCACTTTGTTAGATGTAGGCAAAGCGCATGTTGGTCAAATTGCAGAAAAAACAAGACTGCACAGAAGAACTATATATGATTGCTTGGAAAGACTTGAGGATAAAGGTCTAGTTAGTTTTATAATGGAAGGTAAAACTAGATTTTTCATTGCTGCAAACCCACAAAAATTTAAAGAAATAATCAAAGAAAAAGAAGCCAAAATCAATGATATTCTGCCAAATTTATTAGAAACAGCTCAGAGATCTAAAGCACAAACAGAAGTTACTGTTCATAAAGGCAAAGAAGGCTTAAAAAATATAATGGAAGACATTATCAAAAATAAACCAAAGATATGGTATGCTTTGACATCTGCCAGAAAAGCTCTTGAAGTGCTTCCATTTTATATTCCACAATTCCATCAAAAGAGAATAAAAGGAAATATTAAATTGCAAACTATTTTAGGAAGAAATCAGCAAGCAATAATGCGAGCTAAAGAACTTAAAAAGCTTAGATTTACAGATGTTAAGCTTATTGATACAAAGTATATTGTTCCTATTTCTATATGGATCTTTAATAACAAAGTTGCTTTTATGTTATGGGAATCTGAAATAGGCATTTTAATCGAAAGCAAAGAAACCTCTGAGACGTTTCTAAATTATTTTAATGTTTTATGGGAAATTTCTAAATAAGATGTACAAAATCAAGCAACTTCCAGAAGATTTTATTGTCAATGAAATTAGCAATATGAATATTCAAAATAATGGACAGTACGCTTATTATATTCTAAAAAAGATAAATTACTCAACAATTGATGCATTGCAAATTTTATCAAAAAAATTCAAAATTCCATTAAAGCAAATTGGGTTTGCAGGCAATAAAGACAAGAATGCAATAACTGAGCAAAAAATATCAATATTTAGGGGTAGCAAAAATTTTGCAAATATTAAATTTGGTAATATTGGACTAAAGTATTTAGGCAATGGAAAAGAGCCAATTTCATTAGGCGACTTAGAAGGAAATGAATTTACAGTCGCTATTAGAAATTTAAAAGATGTAGATATTGAAAAAATTAAGAAATTTGAGAGTAAAAAACCAAAAATTCCAAATCTTTTCGGTCCTCAAAGATTCAGCAAAAATAATAATTTAATCGGAAAAGCTATAATTAAAAGGGACTTTAAAAAGACGATTGAATTAATTTTGCAGAATAATGGAA
>CAZUSQ010000140.1:0-3660 GCA_964622655.1 uncultured Methanosarcinales archaeon | reverse complement strand
TTCCGAAAACTATCGAAAACTAGGGTTTTCGGAAGTTCTCGGTAAAATGCGATTTTACCGAAAACTATAAAAATAACAAGATAATTAACAATAAAATAATTGCAGGTGATAGGTAGAATGGCTAAAAAAAGAGGAAAAAAGGCTAATACAAGTAAATCTAATTCTAAAAAGCCGTTGCAAACTGTTGAGGTAATTATAAGAAAAAAAGTTCTAGGTGAAGCTCCTGTTGAGCATCATTTTGTTGTAGCTGATGGGAAAAAATTAAAGAATATAATAGAGCTCGCAGATGCACTTGAAACAATGAGTGAAGAAATTTTCAGGCATCATGCCAATGAGTTTAAAAATGATTTTGCCAATTGGGTCAAGGATGTTTTTTATGACCACAGCTTGGCTGAGGATATATCAAGAGCCAAAAACAGGCTTGAAACCCAGATTGCGATATTAAGAAGATTGATCAAGGAGCTGATGTAAATGGTAGCAAAAGAAGAGGCAAAAAGGTATTTGTGCGATACAGCACCTGAGCAATGTTTTTGGGTTAACAATGGTCCTATATTAAAGAATCTTGAGGAGCTGGCAAATGCATTGCCTGATATGAGCGATGAAACTTTCCATCATCATGTAAATAATGAAAAAAATGACTTCAGCAATTGGTTTAGAGATGTTATAGGTGACCAAAAGCTTGCAAATGACGTATTAAGCTCAAAAAATAAGGAATCTGTTCTAAAGAAAGTAAGAAACAGGCTAAATTCTTTGAGGAAGAAGGCTGGGTAAAAATATTATAAGATAAATTTATTTGAAGATTTTATAATAATCAGAGACCCATTAGATATAATTGTTACCTTTGAAGTAAAACCGTATAAGACATTACGAGTAATTTTCCGATAGATTTAAATACTACTATTAAATTTCAAGCCGAGCCATGTTTAAAAGCCACAATAAGGCTTATTCTAAGGTGAGAGGATGGAAGAAGAGCAAAGAGAATGCCCAAATTGTGGTACTATCCTTGAAGAAGGTGAATTAGAGTGCCCTTCATGTGGAGAGAGTTTTATTGATGAGGATGAGCCACTGTAAATTAATGGGGGTGAGCAAATGAGAAACCTTTTTGATGATGACGACTTTGATGGCAATGGGGATGATGACGACGAATCTTATTAGTAAAAATGGAAGAGTACACTAAATACGAGCAGGCTAGGATTATAGGCGCAAGGGCATTGCAGATTTCTATGGGAGCTCCAATCTTGGCTAAGCTTACTGATGAGGAGCTTAAAAAGCTAGGTTATAACACAATTGAAATAGCAAAACTCGAGTTCAAGCAGGGGCTAATACCAATCTCTGTTAAGAAACCATTGCCCAACATAGCTAAAAAAGAAATTTCAGCAAAACCATTTGACCAGACAAAGCTGGAGTGACAATGGGAAGGATAAAGACAGTATTGGTTAAAAGAATTGCAGAAAAACTTGTTAAGGTACATGGACAAGAATTTACTTCTGAATTTGAAAAGAACAAGGCTTTAGTTGAGAAATATACAAATGTAACTTCTTCCAAAATGAGAAATATTATTGCAGGTTACACTGCAAGATTGGTAAAGCTAAAGACAATCGCAGAAGGACAACCAAGAAGAAGAATGCATGAAGAAGATTTGAGCAAATTTTATGAGTGAATAATGATGTAACTGAATATTTTTTGATAATTTATCCCTTAAACTTTTCTTTCAACTTTTTCTCAACAATTTTTGGAACAAATCCCTTTACAGAGCCACCAAACATTGCAATCTCTTTTATTATGCTTGAGCTTAAAAACGCGTAATCATCTTTTGTCATAATAAATATTGTTTCGATATTCTTGTCCATCTCTCTGTTGAGCAATGCCCTTGAAAATTCAAACTCAAAATCTGAAATAGCCCTTAATCCTCTAATTATAACATTTGATTTTTTCTTTTTAACATAATTCAAAAGTAAGCCATCAAAATGCTCGACCTCTATTCTATTATTATTCTTTTTCAGAGCTTGCTTCAGCATTTCAACTCTTTCTCCTCCTGTAAAAGTCGGAGCTTTCTGTGGATTATCACCAACAAGAACATAAAGCTTATCAAACAATTTCAAAGCGCGTTCAATAATATCGATATGCCCATTCGTAACAGGATCAAAAGTTCCAGGATAAACTGCTGTCTTCATATTTGATTTAATTTTTCTATTATTTTTTTTACTTGTTTTTCTAAATGTTTTAAATCTTTATTGTTATCTACAGTAAAATCTGCGTATTTAAGCTTTTTATCAAGCGGCATTTGCACCTTTAAAATCTTTTCTATTTTTTCTTTTGGATATTTTTTGTTTAATCTTTTTAAAATATTATTTTTAGTGCATTTGATTACTATTATTTTATCTATTAAATCTTTTGTTTTGGTTTCAAGCAACAAAGGAGCATCTATTACAACTTTTGTGTTATCTCCACACTTATTTTGTATTTTTTCAATTTGATTTTTTATCTCATTGAGTATTATTGAATGCATTATGGAATTCAATCTTTTTAATTTTTTATCATCACTAAAAACGATATCGCTCAATTTTTTCCTATCAATATTTTTATTCTTGTCAAGAATTTTATTTCCAAAATAATTAAGAATTTTTTTATAAACAATAGAACTCTTTTTCATTATTTCATGCCCTATTTCATCAGCGTCAATTCTATTATACCAATGCTTGCTAAATATTTTTGCAACTGTTGTTTTGCCAGAGCCGATTGAGCCAGTAATGCCGATTATCATCGTTTACAATAATTTTGCAAGTTTTTTTATATCTTTGTTTGCTACATGCGTATAAATTTGAGTACTCTGAAGGTTTGCATGACCTAATAATTTCTGAATATGCCTTATGTCTGCTCCTGCTTCAAGTAAATGTGTTGCAAAGCTGTGCCTTAGAGTATGTGGCGTTATTCTCTTTTTGATTCCTGCTTTTTTTGCTGCATTTCTTACAATTAGCTGGATAGTCCTTTTATCGTACCTACTTCCAAGATTTGAAAGTAAAATTAACCCTTCTTTTCTTATATTAAAATATTCAATAAACTTTTTTAGATTATCATGCAAAAAAACCACTCTTTCTTTTTCTCCTTTAGTGATTTTAAGATGAATAACCTCCCTTTGAAAATCTATGTCTTCCCATTTTAGATTAATCATCTCGTTAAGCCTTATTCCAGTATAATAAAGAAACATCAAAATCAGCCTGTGCTTTAGGTTTAATGTAGCCTCAAGCATGCCATTAACCTCTTCTTTGCTCAAAACTACAGGCAGCATGACTTTGTTCTTAGCAATAGGTATTCTCTCATCAAATTTCTGGGTTAGGACATTCTCATAGAAAAACTTCAATGCAAAATAAACAGACCTTAAGCTGGATCTGCTTTTATCAGTATATCTTAATAAAAATTCTCTTGGCTGCAAATCAGCTTCAAGAAAATTTCTTATTATAGAAATGTAAGCCTTTTCAGTCTGCTTTGAATATTTTCTCAACTTCAATTCTTCCGACAGCTTATTCAGATAAATCTGCATATCTTCCATAGAACCGTAGAAATAACTATCAGATTATAAAAACTTCGCTTTAACATATATTTACAACTATTAAACGACAATTAAAACTGCGTTTAATAGTTGTTAAAATCAATTTTTGA
>CAZUSQ010000139.1:0-3672 GCA_964622655.1 uncultured Methanosarcinales archaeon | reverse complement strand
GCACCCCGTAAGGGACAACCCCCGCCTCGTCTCGCCATGGCTGGATTTTTTCTTATGGTGGCAAATTGAGTGCAGAGGATTTTTGCGTTACAAAGTTCGCAAAAATTCTTTGCGAATAGGGTTTTGACAAACAAAACCCGTGTTTGCCACCATAATCGTAAAAGCAAAATTCAGGAAGTGTATATTTTACAAGTTTACTTTACAGACTTCAAACTCTAAACAGAAACACAATCCCCATTATAAAACTTACAATAGAATAAGAAAAAGCAATTGCCTCAACATAATCTAAAAAGCCAATATTAACTTCTGATTGTGTTATTATATTGGTTATTACATTTCCAGTTATTTGAGTATTTGTACCATACTTCAAATCGATAAAAACACCCACAGCTAAAGCAAGCAAGCTGCTTACAATTAAAAGCACACCTATAAGCTTTACCATGTAAAATATCTCAATTGCTCTACTTATATAATTTACCAAACAAACCTACAAAAACCTCATGTGGTACTTTTATGCCAGCTTCAACAAAAGCTCTTGCTAAGCGATAACCATCAGTTTGCTCGTCCTCAGGCTTAAATTCAAGCAAATTCTTTAAAGTAAGACTGCACATAAATCCATCATTAATTAATAAAACAACATTTTTTTTATTTCTTTGAATTTTTATATCGCTTAAATCTACTAGAAAATCTTCTTTGCTTATGCCAAATCTAAACAATTCCCACTCAACTAAGTCATCGATTATTTTGTTTTTTGTATTAACCTCAATATAGTTTTGAACATCTTTAATCTTAAAATATTCTAAAAAATCAACATTATTCTTTAAATCAAATCTATAAACTCTGCCTAAATAACCTTTGACCTTTTGTCTACTACCATTTCTCTTCCATTCGTTCTCTACAATGTAAACATAATCTTTACCCTTTATTTTCTTTATGCGAAAGAACATATTAAAAATTAGGCACTATGAATTTATAAGCTTTTTGATATTATTTAGGAATTATTTTCATATATATTTTAAGTATTTATACGAACTTTTAGAAAAAACAACTATCTTATTGCTGCTGCAAACTCTTTTTTGAATTTTGCATTAATCTTGTGCAGTCTTTCAACAGCATTTATCAGTGCATTCTTAGGGCTTTCATCGCCATCAGTCTCTACAATCATCTGAGGCATACTTATCTGTGGATGCCTTATGCTGTATGTTGCAATCTTGACATGCTTATCATTCCAAAGCTCTGATTTTAATGCATTACACAAAGTGTGATCTGCGCCTTTAATCTCTAAAATAAGCTTATTCCTTTTATCGTCGAGAATTTTTATTTCCATTGTCAATTTTGGAAATTTATTTTATTTAAAAATGTTTTGATATTAATTATATCCCAATTTTATAGACGATAAAATCATTTTAACACCTCAAATCTAAAGCAGCTCACATTTATGCGATGAATTTGGCGTCGATGAAATGAAAAAGTCGCCTTTAAAGGAAATTTAAACTCCCAAACATGCGTGATTTTTGCATTTTTTTTGGCTGAAAAGCGCTCCAAAAAGGCTTTAGTCTCACTTTTATGGAAAGAATAAACAATGGGGGCTGTTTCAAGGGCTTTTTCAAGGAAAAAAATATCATTATGCCTTATTTTAGTCCCAAAAGGTGGATTTTGTACGACCACGTCTGCCTTTATCCTAAGTTTTCCTATATCTTTACCCATAAAACCTGCCTTTCCTAACTTGTAACCCTCACTTTTCACCTTTAAAATGTTTTTTTTAGCTATTTCTAAGGCATTTTTATCAGAATCTACAAAAAAAACATGCTTTGCACCTAATAATAAAGCCCCTATTCCTAAAATGCCTGTTCCACAGCCTAGATCAGCAATCACCTTTTTTTCTATATCGTCAAGCAAATAAGCATTCCAAAGCATTAAAGCAGCTATTTCGCTATCAATTAAGTATTGCTC
This sequence comes from uncultured Methanosarcinales archaeon, assembly GCA_964622655.1. Lineage (GTDB taxonomy): Archaea > Nanobdellota > Nanobdellia > Woesearchaeales > GW2011-AR4. Next base: position 1,719 of record CAZUSQ010000139.1, on the reverse strand, counting down.
TTGCCTCACTTTAGGCTCTGAAAAGCCTTTCAAGCCTGATAAAATTATTGCAAGCCTTGATTTTGATATTTTTTTGACCATTTCCAACTCTCACTTCTCACGAATAAAGTTCTAATATTTATATTTTTTTAATATTGTAAATAACTCTTATTTTATAAAATGGAATGTAACTGTTTAATATTATTTTTCAATATCGAAAATAATTAAAAATAAATTACCACACCTTAAATAAATTTTGAAATTTTTGCCTCGTAATTCGGTAATTGTTTTGATTTTATTTAACTTACTAAAAATAAAAATTATAAAAATTTTAATTTATAAACTTAATGTCTCAAAAATTATTATTCCTAACATAGTCCTACTATATTCCCAGGATAATCCCAAAATAGTCTCAATCTTTAAATTTTATCGTCTATAATCATTCCCAAAATAGTCCTAATTTAGTCTCAGAATATTCCAAGAAATGAAAATGTTTAAATATATGGGGTATAAAAATATTATTATGTTCTGGAAAAAAGATGATACACTAAAACAATTGAAACAATTGAATGAAATCCTAAAGAAATCATTTGCGAATGTAAAAAGAGATACAGCAAACATATTTCAATGGCTCAACTACTTTTACAGAAAGAATATGGAGCAAGAACAAATGATTAAAAGGCTTCAGTTTGAGACAGCCAGTATGCCAAAAATAAGGGAGGAAATAAGGCGCATTATAGACGATTATTATCCAATAAATAATGTAATTGCAAAGGTAAGAGAATTAAGTGAAAAAGTTGACGAATTATCAAAAAAGCCTCAGTTTGAAAGGCAAATTCCACCTTTGCAATATGACTTGTCATATTTTGAAAAAAAGTTGGAAAGGCTTGAGCAAAAGAGAACTTCAATGAAGGAAAAGATAATTAAAAGATTTACAAGAAACTCAAAAGAATACATCAAAAGCGTGATTCTTTCCTACATCAAAAAATATGAAAAAATATCAGCTTTGCAGTTAAGAGAAATAGTTGTTGATGAGCAGAATTTCTGCTCAAAGAGTACATTTTATCGTCTATTGCAAGAGGTTGAAGAAATGGGCGAAATTGGTATTGTTTGGCATGGCAAAGAAAAGCATTACATCGCAAAAGCAAAGGCATATGTAAAATAGAAATCTATATAAACAAGCTTTTTACCCAAATTCTTGGGGGTGAACATTATTTTTAAGAAATTTTTTCTTCGTGTTAGTAATTTCGCTCGATTAACCAAAAAACTTCGAGAAGAATTCACAAAAATAAAGCACGATATTGAAGAACATTTGCAAGCAATAAACGAAAACACAAATGAGATAGCTGCAAATTACGAGTACATTTGCGAGATTGAAAGCAAACTTGACAAATTAAGCGAGAGGGTTGATCAAATTCAAATGTATCTAGAATCTAACCCAAATATTTCTATCGTAAAAAGAAATAATTTTGAGGTTAAAAGGCTTAATAGAAGAGAACAAGAAGTTTTTTTAGTTATATACACTCTCGAAGAAGAAAAAGGCAACTTAACCTATGAAGATATTGCTAAAAAGCTCGCCATATCAGAGCAATTAGCAGCTAACTATGTGACATCTTTGATAGAGAAAGGAGTTCCAATTATGAAAAGATATGTAAATTCAAAGCCTTATTTGAGACTTGATCCAGAATTCAAGACATTGCAAACAAAAGAAAACATATTGCAACTAAGCTTACAGGAATT
>CAZUSQ010000138.1:0-3681 GCA_964622655.1 uncultured Methanosarcinales archaeon | reverse complement strand
AGAGGGCCGAATTGTTATTCTTTCGATACTGAAATTCTAACAAAAGAGGGGTGGAAGATGTTTAACAAATTAAAAAAAGACGATAAAGTGATGGTTTATGATCCAAAGTGGAAAATTCTTCAGTTTCAAAAGCCAAAGAAAGTTTATTGGATGAAATATAAAGGAGAGATGATAAATTTCAAAAGCAGAGAGATAGACCTTTTAGTAACCCCAAACCATAGGATGCTGCTTCAAAGAAGGAAAGGAAGGAAAGAATTTTTTGTATTGGAAGCTAAAGATTACAAAGGTGAAAATTATATACTGCAAAGTGCTAAATGGAATGGCAAGCCTAAGAAGTATTTTAAACTACCCTCTTATAAAAAACACTTCAGATTTAATTCAATTAAAATTAATTTCAAAAAATGGATTAGATTCTTGGGCTTATATCTTTCTGAAGGTTATGTAGCTTTCTATAGAAAAGGAGGTGGAAGAATTTATATATGCCAAAGAAGGAGGTCTAAGCATTTTAATGCATTCAAAAAAATACTAAGGGATTTACCATTTAAGTTTACATACGAAAAAGATAAATTCCGTATAAATTCTATCCAGTTAGCAACTGACCTTAAGAAATATGGACTTTCATCTGAAAAATATGTTCCGGACTATATAAAGAATTCAGATAAAGAAACTATATTAGAATTCTTGAAAGTATTCTGTTTGGGAGATGGTGATATACATTATGGTAGAATGAGATTCCACAGTGGCTCAAAGCGATTGATTGATGATATACAAGAAATGATTGTAAAAATTGGTTGTAATGGAGTGATTTATACAGATAAAAGAAAAAAGATGCTTAATCCAATTAACAAAAAAACTTACAATGCAAATCCGGTCTACTCCATAGAAATAAAACCCAAAAACAAAACTTCAATAAGAAAAAACTTAAATCATATAAAAAAAGTCTTTTACAATGGCTATGTAGGTTGTGTTAATGTTTCCACAGGCTTTGTTCTTGTTAGAAGAAATAGAAGGGTAGCCATTTGTGGCAACACTGGAGGCATGGGCTCTTATTCTTGTGAAGATCATTTACTTCCATTTATAACAAAAAAAGATATTGAAGATGGCTTAAAAATGACACAAAAAGTTGCAGAAGCAATTTACAAGGAGACAGGACAATTCTACAAAGGTGTTATGTATGCTGGCTTGATTGTCACAAAAGATGGAGTTAAATTACTTGAGTATAATGCAAGATTTGGCGACCCAGAAGCAATGAATGTTCTGCCATTAATGGAAACTGATTTTATTGAAGTATGCAATGCAATAATAAATCAAGAATTACATAAAATAAAAATAAAATTCCAAAATAAAGCAACTGTTTGCAAATACCTTGTGCCTGAAGGCTATCCTGACAATCCAGCTAAACATGAAAAAATTATCGTTGGGAAAATTCCTAGTAATTCAAAAATATATTATGCTTCTGTTGAGCAAAGAGAGTCGAATGCGAGTGAGCTTCGTTCTAAGCGAACTCGCTCACAACTCACTAGCTTGTATACAACATCATCAAGAGCAATTGCATGCTTAGGAATTGCAGATAACTTGGAGGAAGCTGAAAAAATAGCTGAGGAATCGACAAACTCAATTAAGGGAAAATTATTCCATAGGGAAGATATTGGAACTAAAAAATTGATTGAGAAAAGAGTTAGGCATATGAAGGAAATTTTATTACATTAATCAAAACCTTTAAATATTTTAAATAAAATTAAATTACTATGGCTAAAAAAAGAGGCAAATCTAAATCGAGAACTATTTCTAAAAAATCAGTTAAAAAAGTTAAAGCTCCAAAGAAAATAAAAGCCAAAGAATTTCAAAAATCAGTACCCGTAAAAGATGCATTGAAAGAGCTTGAAATACTATCTGAAGAAAAGAAAGTAGAGCATAAAATAAATGATGTTGAAAAAAAGGAAGAAGCTATAGAAAAAAAAGAAGCTGCAATCATAACTGAAGAAAAAAAGATTGAAAAGGAAACCGAAAAAGTTGAGCAAGTCGAAAGAGAAATTAAAAAAGTAGTTACTGTAAAGCCATTAAAAAAATTCACAATTAAGGATTTAAACAAGGGGATTATCGGAGCTTTTATTGGTGTTGTTGCTCATTTTGCATTTATCTCTGGCAAAGAAATCGCAATGAACATAAGTACAATAAGAGCAACAATTTTGATTGTTTTTTCATATATTCTGATAATTATTCTGATGTACGAAACTGGTTACAGAGAAGTAAAAGAAAAAAGATTATTAGGCATATTACCAAAAAGAGCAACAGCGATTTATGTTACATCTATTATAATAATACTAGTAATTTTCTTGTTATTCAATCAAATCAACTTATCGGATATTACTAGCACATATAAACAGATTGCTGTAACATCAGTTCTTGCATCTTTAGGAGCAGGCACAGCTGATTTGATTGGTAGGGATTAAATTTTTAAATTATACTCTTATTCCTTAGTATATGCAAACTTTAGTAGAAATAGCACAAATTGAAGGAAGAGTTCTATTTGATTCAAATTCTCTGAGGGTATATGATTTTTTAGACAGTACTTATCCAGTAAGGAGATACCAAGAATTAGATGAAGGTATATTAATTGATGTATTAGAAAATATCAAAGATTTCTTGAAGTTTGTACGCCGCAGAAACACTGTCACAATCGAGAAGACTTATAGGGATTTTGAAAATCTGCAAAGAAAAATAGAGTCTAAGAAAAATTTTTTAGACGGAGAGCAACTTAGAATACCACCTAGATATACAACACCCCCTAGTCTTAGGAAACAACAGTTATTTCATTCTATTTCGAATAGTGTTTTCGAGTTATTAAGACATACCAATTCAAAAATGTTTAGACCAGAAGACAGCGAATTATATGACAAACTACACAAATTAGTAGTAGATATTTGGTATTCATCACCAAAAAGTTTACTACCAGTATTTTTAGATAGATGGAGAGAAATGTATGCAATTGCTTTCTATCTATGTTTACAACAGAATTCTGTAGCTTTAGTTAGGAGAACTAAAACATTTGCTACTGGTTTAGATTTCCTTGCAGCACATATGACATATTATTTCCCATTATTAGATTTGCAGAAATACCCAATAAGAATTTATAGTGATGTAGGTAGTGTACCAAATCTACTTATATACCCAACCCAAAAATGAAAAATGAACTAAAAGAATCGATACTTGAAAAACGCAACTCATTATCAAAGCCGGAAATAGAAGAAAAAAGTAAAAAAATACAAGACAAATTATTCAATCTTGAACAATATAAAAAATTAAAAATAATTATGTTTTTTGTTTCTTTTAATAGTGAAGTTCATACACATGAAATGATAAAAGAGGCTTTGAGAATTAAAACTGTCGTTATACCAAAAGTTGAGCATCATGAAATTGAGCCATCTGTAATAATTGATTTTGATAATTTAATTCAAGGAAAATTTGGGATTCTAGAGCCAATTGAAGCAATGAAAATTGCATATAAAAATATTGATTTAGTTTTAGTGCCAGGCATTGTTTTTGACAAAGAAGGTCATAGAATTGGTTATGGTTATGGCTATTACGATAAATTTCTAAAGAAAGTGCAAAAATCAATCAAAATAGGCTTGGCTTTTGATTTTCAAGTTATTGATAGGATACCAAAAGAAATGCATGATG
>CAZUSQ010000137.1:0-3710 GCA_964622655.1 uncultured Methanosarcinales archaeon | reverse complement strand
CTTTTCATACGCATTAATTGCTTCTGCAAAATTGCCTTTTTTGTCAAGAGCAACACCTAAATTGTAAAAACCAATTGTATTATTCGGATTAAGTTTAGTTGCAATCTCCAACATTTGCACAGCAGAGTCATAATTGCCTAGCCGCTCCATAACAGCACCAAGATTATTATATATAGTATACTTATTTGGATTTAGAAGCATTGCTTTCAGAAGGTTTCTATATGCTTCTTTGAGCATACCTTTTTTCAAATAGCAAACACCTAAGCTTTGGAATGCTTCAATGTTTTCTTTTATTTTCAACGAATCTGTATAAAACTTTATTGCTTCATCATAATTTTTTTGTTGTTCATAAATAACACCCAATTCAAATAATGCCATACTGTGTTTTGGATTTAGCTCAATTGCTTTTTTGAGCGATTTAATTGCTCCATCAAAATTTTCATTCTCTTTGTATAAAACCCCTAGTTCATAATAGGAAGCATCATCTGGCTTTTGTTTAACTTTCTTTTTGCAAAGTTCTAGATAGTATTGTCTTTTTTTCTTTGCAATATTTGGATCTGTATTTCCATAATGATGCAAAACAATATTTGTAGCTGCGAGCTTTCCTTTTTTGTCTTCTATTGAATGCTCAACTAATTCATGCACTGTCCCTTCAAAGCAATAGCCTTTTTTATTCCTGAAAAGTCTTACAATAAATGTGCCATACCATCCAGCATAGCTTTTATCATTTTTCTTATGTTCCTCATTAACAAATCCAGCAATTGAAGTTTCATTAGTATAATTTTTTTGAAGAAATAAAAATGCATCATTTTCTTTGTTTTTAATTAATTCTTTTATTGTTTTTATACCTTCTTCATCTAAAACCTCATCAGCGTCTAGCATAAGCACCCAATCTTTTGTAGCATGCTTCAAGCTTTCATTCCTTGCTGCTGAGAAATCATCTATCCATTTGAAATCAATTGTTTTTGCTCCAAATCTTTTTGCTATCTCTTTTGTTTTGTCTGTGCTGCCTGTGTCTACTATTATTATTTCATCTACAATTTCTTTTACCGAATTTAAGCAATTGGCCAGATTTTTTTCTTCGTTTTTTGTTATCATGCAGAGTGAGATTGTTTGTTTTGACATAGGTTTTAGAATTTCTCAGTTATATTTAAATATTGTTTCTAATAACAAATATTGGAATGTATAAAAAAACAAATATTTTTCTTATAATTCAATCACTAATTATTAACTATTTTATTTGGATAATGGTGCATCCTTCCATGATTTTAGGGAGGTTTATTGGCTCTATCTTAAGTTTTGTAGTATTCTATGCCTCTTGGAAATTATTCCCATTAATAACTAAAAGACAAATTAATACCAATAAATTTTCATTATTATTCTTAATATTATTATTTTTCCCTCATCATTTATTAAGAAATTATCATTTTATTTTATTGGGATTTATCATTTATTATTTGGTAGTTTATTTATTTGTTAAGCACACTAAGTTATCTGAAAATTTGATTGTGCTATTTTTAATAATATCAATTTCTTTTTCTGCTTTGCATATAGTCATGAATGATGAATACAAGGAAACAGCATTAGAGAAAAGCTTAGCTCGTAAAGTTGAGGGACCTGTAAGATATAGAATTTTAATTCCAGAGTTGATGAACTTAAGCAGAGCATTAACAGGTTTGGAAGATTTGCTTGGATTGATGGTAATATTTCGGTTTATCAGCCTTGCATTGGTGTTTTTGTCAACCCACATCCTTGTTATGCTATTTTCAAGCAACCAGGCCTTGTCAATTTTTTTACCTTTAATGTACATATTTATGATACCATTTTCCTGGGATGTTTTGTATGTGACAGATTTTCCAGAAATATTGCTCTCTACCCTATTTATATATAGTATGTTTAGAAATAGCTATGCTTGGGCAAGCGTATTTTTCATCTTGGGCGCTTTGAACAAGGACACTATAATATTTAACCTTGCTTTTTTTGGGTTTTATACAATTTTAAGGGTTAAAAAACCAATAAAAAACTTATTTAAAACTATAAAAACCAATAAAAAAATATTTTTGTTCTTAATTTCATTATTTCTTATTTTACTAATATTAAAATTTTCAATCATTTCAATTTACGGCAAAACATGGTATTATGAGGATCAATTAAAAGAAAATCTTTATCACATTAAAGAGTACATATCACGCTTTGAAAGGTTCAATTTTCAGGGTTATGAGAATGGATTTCATAGATTTTTTAGCTTTCTTATCTTTTCAGGTGGTATTTATTTGTTGGTTGTTTTGTTTTATAGAAAAATCCCTTATGATTTTTTAGTCAGCTTCGTGCTTACATTTTTGCTTTTTGTTCCTTTATTTTTATATATTGGAACACTAAACGAAACAAGGATACTTTATGTTTTTTATCCATACACAATAATTTGTTTGACATACATTTTTAAAGATAATTTTAGGCTTTTTGGTAGGTTTAAATGAACAATAGAAAATTACTGATTGTTATTTTGGTTTTAATTGTTTCAGCAATTAGCTTTGCCAGAAGCTTTCTCGGCTTAATTGGCGTTATTCCTTGGCATTATGGTTACAGCGATGTTTTTAATGAAGACAGGATTAATCCGGAATTAGCCAAGAAAGTACCATACCTAGAAAGTCCGATTGAATACCCTGTAATAACTGGTTTTTTCATTTACTTTATGTGGCGTATAGGCGGAAATCTTTTTGGCTATGCAATATCTACATGGATTTTCTTGACGCTGAGCATGGTTGTAACAGCGCTTATGCTGGATAAGTTAACTTATTTACTAAAAATAAAAAATAACAGAGTGCTATGGTTTTTTGTCTTTGCCCCTTCTTTGCTTTTTTTCGGAATTTTCAATTGGGATATCATTGCAGTGATGCTCATGGTTTTTGCAATTTATTTTTTCTATAAGGAAAGGCCTGTAATGGCTGGCTTATTCCTAAGCCTTGGCTTTAATGCTAAGCTGTTTCCAATTCTTTTATTGCCAATAATGCTGCTTAAAACAGACATCAAGAATGCGATTAAAATGGCGCTTGTGTTTTTAGCAGTATCTTTTATATTGAATGGTTACTTTATCATTAACAGTTTTGATGTGTGGAAAGCAACATATTTATTTCATAGTTTAAGGGAGCCCAATATAGACTCTATATGGACATTGACTAATTTAAGTACAAGCGCTATAAATCTAATATCAATGGCAATTTTTCTATTATTTTACATTGTCTTAATTTACCATAACAAAAAATATGGTTTTATAAGTTTAAGTTTTGCATCTATACTTTTATTCTTGTTGTTTAACAAAATATTTTCTCCTCAATACCTACTCTGGCTCCTTCCTTTTTTTGTTTTGACTCAAGCTATAACTAGAAAGGTTTTTTATTCGCTTGAGGCTATAAATTTGATGGTATTTTTCTTAACCTTGTACTTTGTTTTTGTTTCAAAAGAGCAGATTTTCTTGACATTGTCCAATGTGTCGGTTATAACAAGAAGCTTGCTCTTGGCTTATATTGTTTTTGCAATATTGAAAACAAAAACAAATATAAAATCCTAGACAACACCTACTTATTTTTACATATCAGAAATGCTAGCATTTCTGAGATGCTCAAAAACCATTTGATTTTTGACATATAAAAATACCAAATATATACTAAAATATATATTTTTTAGTATGTAATAATACCAAAAGCTTTAAA
>CAZUSQ010000136.1:1015-3731 GCA_964622655.1 uncultured Methanosarcinales archaeon | reverse complement strand
AAAACTTGCTTTTGAACAAACTAAAAAAAAGAAAAAAGACATCGAGCAACTTGAAGCACATCTAGGTGGAATGCCTGCTTTGATATTTACAAAAGAAAATCCTTTCAAATTGAGTAAAACTCTACAGAAAAACAAAAGCCCAGCTCCAGCAAAACCTGGTCAAACAGCGCCAAGAGACATTATCGTTAATAAAGGTCCTACTTCATTTGCACCAGGCCCTATCATAGGAGAGCTTGCAACGGCTGGCATTAAAGCGGGAATTGAAGCAGGCAAAGTTGCAATAAAAGAAGATACTGTTGTTGTAAAAGCTGGGGAGAGAATAAAGCCTAAAGTTGCAGAGATTTTGACAAGGCTTGGCATACAACCAATGGAAGTCGGCTTAGACTTAGTTGCTGTTTATGAAAATGGGTTAATATATACTAGAGATGTCTTATCAATTGATGAAAAAGAATACAAGAATAAATTAGTGAATGCTTCAAGATGGGCATTTAACCTTGCAAATTATATTGCATATCCAACAAAAGAAACTATTGCTTTGTTAATTGGAAGAGCTTACAATGATGCTAAAACACTTGGAATTGCACAAAATATTTTTGATGATGGAATAGTTGAAATATTATTAGGTAAGGCTGAAAAGCAAATGCTAAGTTTAAAGGCAATTGCAAATATACAAGTTGTAGAAAAAAAGCAAATTGAAGTAAAAGAAGAAGCAAAAAAGCATAAGCGAGAATCGGAAATAAGAGTTCCAACGAGAGAAGAGTTAGAAGCGAATATAAAAATGAGAGAAAAGCAGCAAGAAGTAAAGGAAGTTGAAAAAATATACCATGAAATTCATAAAAAGGCTATTGAAGAACAAGATAAAAAACAACATAGTAATGGAGGTCAATAAAATGGAATACATATACGCAGCAATGTTGCTTCACAAGGCTGGACAAAAAGTTGATGAAGCAAATGTAAAAAAAGTGCTTGATGCAGTAGGTGTCAAGACAGATGAAGCAAGAGTAAAAGCTCTTGTAGCAGCTTTAGAGGGTGTCAATATAGATGAAGCAATTGAGAAAGCAACTATTGCTCAAGTTGCTGTGGCAGCAGCTCCAGCAGCAGAGGTAAAGGCCGAAGCAAAAATAGATGAAAAGAAGAAAGTTGCTGAAGAAAAAAAATCAGAAGAAGCGGCTGCCGCCGGATTGGGAGCATTATTTGGCTAAATGCTAAGTCAAATTCATGACATCACAGCTAAAAGAGCTAGTTGAAGAACTGAACAAGTACAAAGTAGAGGTATCTAAATTAAGAACTACTCTCAATGAAATTGATAATGAAAAAGAATTATGGTTTAAAAAAAGGGAAGAATTTTCTAAAAATATAAAAGAATTTATACAGAAGATAAAAGACACAAAAACAGAAAGAGATTCCTTAACAAATGAGGTAAAAGAGCTAAAGCCAAAAAGAGACAGCATTAACAAAGATATAAATGCAAGATTAAAAGAGCTTGACAAATTAAAAAAAGTGAAGATAGAACTTGTAAAATCATTAGGCATTAAAGAGTTTCCTTCTAAAATAAAACAACAAATTGAAAGACTTGAATTCAAGATAGAGACAGAGCCCATGTCTTTTGATAAAGAACAAATGTTGATGAGAAAGATAAAGGATTTGAAAAGATTATATAGTGATTGCAGTGTTATTGAAGAAATTAACAATAAAATAGAAAATCTTTTCAAAGAAAATAAAAATATGAGAAAAGAGACTAATGAGTTTCACAAAACAATACAAGATAAGGCAAAGCAAAGCCAAGTATTGCATGAAGAAATTTTAAAAACCTCTGCAGAAATTGACAAGATGAAAGTTAATGAGGAAAATGCTTTCAAAAAGTTTTCTGAATTAAAGAAAAAGTTTAATGAAATAAACAATGAATTAAAAGAAAAATTAAGAGTTATGAATGATATTAAGTCACAATTGGATAAAATTTATTTTGAAAGGCAAGAAAAAAGAAGAATGGAACAAGAATCATTTTTGAAATCAAAAGAAGAAGAGATAAATCTAAAAATCAAAAGAAGAGAAAAGTTAACAACAGAGGATTTGTTGGTGTTTCAAAAATTTGATAAATAAATTAACTGTCATTTCCCAGAAATAAATTCCGTATAGCGACAATTTCCGCATGTCCATCTATTGCTGTGCTTTGCCATGAAAGTACCAGAACCGCATTTTGGGCATGACTTATTTTTTCTTTCAAGCTTATTACCTGCTTTATTGTAAAGGTTCCATATTCCTGTCAATTTCTTCTTTGCCTGTTCTTTTGTCATTTTGATTTTATTGATTTTTTATTTTAATTGAATTTTTATTGCTTTGTTAAGTTACCCTTAAGTTAATATTTTTGTTATGTTTTTCTAGCCAATAGGGCGTTAAAAATAATTAATTATTTGTCAACTCTTGCAGCGCATTATAAGCTTTCATAGAGTCATTTTTGCTTAATATGAATGTCAGTTCTGTCATTGTAGAAACGATTTCATAGATGTTTATGTTTTCCCAAGCCAGTTTTCTTACAGCGTTGAATATAACTCCAGGTGTGTGGAGAAAATCATCAGATGTAAATATTATTGTTAATGCAATTAGGTTTGTTTCCTCGTTTAATATTTTTTCTTCTGCAAGGAAATTAATGAATTTTTGCAGATGCTTTTCATTGGTAATTATGCTGACCTCATTGCTGCCAATTATAATGTTTAAT
>CAZUSQ010000136.1:0-1005 GCA_964622655.1 uncultured Methanosarcinales archaeon | reverse complement strand
TTCGAGATTTGCAAGGCTATGTGCATTTTTTAACTTAGTTAGAAGAGTTTGAGATTTCACAACAGACAAATCGCATATGTTTGTTTTCATTATAATTTCCCCTATAAAGTTGAATCTGCTTGATTTTTTTCTGTGTTCAGAAATCTCTTCAGAATAGCGCCTTAATGCCATAACTACAGCCGGAATATTTAATTTTTTGTTGAGTTCTTTTTCTATTTTTGGCGATAACTGTTCAGCAAGATTTGCAATGCTTATTATGCCTTGTGCAAGCGCCTCTTCCAAATATGGCTGCTGGCTTACAATTTTTTTTACAACCTGACTCACTGTTACCATATAGTGTAATCAAATGTTTTTATAATAATTTGTTATTATAATAACATTATGTTTATATAGTATATAAAGTTTCTGTTTGAAAACTGTAGAAGCAACACCATTTATTAAAATAAACAACAATAAAAGTAATAATGATCCAAAACTATAAATCAAATTCCAACAAATAAAAACAAAAATGAACATTGCAATTATTGGCTACGGAAAGATGGGGCGCGAGATAGAGAAAGCTGCAAAGTCCAGAGGCATATCCATAAAATCAGTCGTAGATCCGTCAGATAAAAATGCAACTCATAAGGAAATAAACGATGCCTCAATGAAAGCTGTAGATGTGTGTGTTGATTTTACAAATCCGAATGCCATAGTTAATAACATAAAAATAATTTCAAAATATAAAAAAAACATAGTTGTTGGAACGACAGGGTGGTATAATAAAATCAGTGAGGTAAAAAATATTGTGAAAAGCGGCAATGTTGGGCTTATTTACGCATCAAATTTTTCTATTGGCGTCAATGTTTTTTTTAGAGTAACTGAAAATGCTGCAAAGAAAATAAACAATATCAGCGATTATGATGTATATGGCTAAAAACTGCATCATAACAAAAAAATTGATAGCCCAAGCGGAACAGCAAAAACAATAGGGGAACTTTTAATTAAGAAAAACAAAAAAAAAAA
>CAZUSQ010000135.1:0-3762 GCA_964622655.1 uncultured Methanosarcinales archaeon | reverse complement strand
TGCAATCTCGTTATAAATTTTCTCATCTGTTTTTGAACCGAAAATTATTAATGCTTTTTTCATTTAATCACCTATAAAATAGTATATGTCTGATAATTTTCATTTACCAGCAATTCTTTTGCAGCTTTCTCTGCTATTTTTCTTGATTCTTGCTCATTAGCTTCCATTGCCAAACTCCATAGAACAGACTCTTTAATATTTTTGATATTTTTAAAGCCTAATCTATTTTTTAATGTAGACAAAATAGTGCTTCCATTATCGTCAATATTACTTACCAATATCTTTATAGCATTGTCCTTTTTTATTGAAAATTCATACACATGCTTATTGGCATTAACCAAAATATCAACCTTGCTGATTTCTTCCTTAAATTTTTGTGCATTGCCTTCAACTAAAAAATTGTAATAATCTGCTCTTTTAACATCTTTGATTTTGCTGAAGCTAATTTTTTGTAGTGTTTGCAAAGCAGTGATAGCTGTTGTGTCTGGAACTTTTAAGCTTACAATCATTTCAACTATTTTTGCTGGCATTTTAAACTTTTTATTATTTCATTATTTGATTTTTGTATTGTTATTATTAATGTGAAATTAATATTTTTATTAATTATTTTTTATATTGCACAACGCAATTTTTTATTTTTGACATTGAATTTTTTAAAATAAAAAATAATTAAATTTTTTGAATCTAAACTTTTAAAATAACCTTTCCAAAATTTTTTCTTTCTTCTATATATTTATGAGCTAAACTTGCATCTTTCAATGGAAATATCCTGTCTATTATTGGCCTAAGTTTGCCGTCTTTAACAAGCTCAAAAACCGACCTTATCTCTTTATGCGTCACTCCAGAAGAGCCTAAAATTGTGATGTTGTTTCTATAAATGTACTGCATGTCAATCTCAACTTTGCCGCCTGAGGTTGTACCTAAAATAACAATTCTACCATTTCTTTTAAGGCAGTTTAGACTTTTTAACAGCATGCTGCCGCCAATCTGCTCGATTACGACATCAACACCGCTATTGTTTGTTACTTCCTTAATTTTTTTATCAAAATCCTTGGTTTTATAATAATTAACAATGAAATCAGCTCCTAATAGTTTTGATTTTCTTAGCTTTTCATCATTTCCTGCAGCAGCAATCACTTTTGCTCCCGCGAGCTTTGCTACTTGTATTGCAGCTGTGCCGACTCCTGAGCCTGCTGCCATTATCAATACAGTTTCGCCAGGAATAATTTTCGCCAAACTTATCAGGACACGCCACGCAGTGCCAAAAACTGTTGGTATAGACGCTGCTTGCTCATAACCAATCTTATTTTCAATCAAAATCAAATTCTGCTGTGGGACTTTAACATATTCAGCATAGCAACCATTCATGCTTAAACCCAAAACTTTTCCATTTTTGCATAAGTTGTCATTTCCAGTTAAGCAATATTCACATTGGCCGCACATTATTTTAGGCAATACTAAAACTTTATCTCCTTTTTTGAAACCATTAACATTTTTTCCAATTTCAAAAACATCTCCTGCAGCTTCGCATCCTAGTATAATAGGGTAATTAACCTTAAATTGTCCTTCTCTAACCCAAATATCAAGGTGATTAACCGAAGCTGCCTTTACTTTGACAAGCACCTCATTATATCTTATTCTTGGTGTTTCAATTTCTTCAAATTTTAATTGAGATGCATTACCTTTATTGTGCAAAACTATGGCTTTCATTTTTTAGGGTTATTATGGCTTTATCCACCTGTCATAATATGCTACCCAGTACTTTGTGATGTCATAACCTTCTGCAAGTTTATTTTTAATGTAGTCTAAAAATTCTTCTTTCATTTGATCAAATTTTGCAATATTATGAGTTATTTCAAGATTAAATAACATAACATCCAATTTTTGTATTTCATCTTCAGGCAATTGCCTTAACGGTAGTTCTACAGTTCCATCTAATATTTTCTTAACTAGTTCTTGCAAATTTTCACTTGGTGTTTTTTCCATTTTTATAATAGTTACTTAAATATCACAAAATCTCTTCTTCGATATATTTTTTCATCGAAATAAAAATATTCATGCTTGGTGCTGGGCTTTCCATTTCTTTAATATCTCCAATAAATTTGTTTTTCAAATCTGTAATGTCTGGCAATTGCCTTATGAAAGATGCTCTTTCTGGATGTGGCATTATTGCCATGACATTCCCTTTTTTGTTGCATATTGCTGCAATGTTGTACATTGCACCATTTGGATTTGTTGGAAAACTT
The DNA here is from genome assembly GCA_964622655.1 of uncultured Methanosarcinales archaeon. Classification (GTDB taxonomy): domain Archaea; phylum Nanobdellota; class Nanobdellia; order Woesearchaeales; family GW2011-AR4. The sequence continues at coordinate 1,516 of CAZUSQ010000135.1, read as the reverse complement.
TCTTCAATTTTTCCATTTTTGGTTGAATATCTGAAAATAATTTGCTTGTTTTTTACTAATTTTTTAATCAAAGTTTTATTTTTTGTTGTGAACCTACCCTCGCCATGTGCGATAGGCATAGGAATAATTTCACTTTGTTGCGTAAAATTTGTAAATGCACATCTTTCCCTATTTTGCTCACTTTTGACATAAATCCAAGTGCAATAATATCCACTAATAAAAGGATTTTTGTTAGGAGCAAGTGCCATTTCCACTTTGTTTTTAATTTCCGGTATCATACCACATTCCACTAAAGCTTGCGCTCCATTGCAAATGCCTAAAACCGGTTTTAGATTTACAGCTTCTTCTTTTATTATATCAAAAATAGGATCTTTTGCCATTATTACACCAGCTCTTATCCTATCTTCATAACCCCATCCTCCTGGAATAACATAGCCATCATATTTATCAATATTTTTTCGTTCATTCCATCTTACAACTTTGCCATTCATGCCTGCAGCTAAAACAGCTTTTAGAGTTTCCTCTTCGCAATTGTTGCCGGGGAAGTAAATGACTGCTATGTTTGGGGTTTTGGATGGCATTTTTAATTATTCAAGTTTGATTTTAATATTCTATCAAAAATTCTTAAATCAAACTTCTTCTTTGATTCTGGTTCTTCATTTAATTTTAGGAAATTTTCAATATAATCATCTATTTTTACAATATTCCTTATTATCTTGTTCTCTTTTCCTTCTTTTTTCAATTTTATTATCTCTTTTAATTCAGATACTATATTTCTTGTAACAAAATTTAAGGAAGAATTTATGGTATTATTAAAATCAACAAATGGGATGGTATTTTTATATAAAATCCACTTAGCATTTATAAGCCCTCGCATTGCATATAGATATTTTTTATATGTAACATCATTTCCGCTTTTTAAATACTTCAAATAATTTTGTTTACACATTGATTTATAATGTTGAAAAAGTGCTAAATGATTAAAATTATTTTTCACTTCTTTTAATAAATTGTTATAAAGTGAAAATTTATTGATATAAACAATCGGGGAAAACAACCATTCGATTACAGATGGATTACTATTTCTTACTAATTGAAGAAATTTAAATATATCAAAACCTACATAATCTAAATTTTCATTATTTATTTCTATTACATCTGGTTTTTTATCCAGCGATAAATACTCTTCTATTCTTCTTTTGAAGATAAACCTTACATCAAAATCACTATCTAAACTTTGAATATTCCAAGCTTTACTTCCAGATTCTACTGCTAATAGTACTTTGACTTTTTTTTCTTTTTCAATAGCATTTAAGCCTTCTATTATTTTATTTTTTGATTTAATCATTTTTACTTATTTCATTAGTGCGGCGGGAGCGGGAACGTCAGGAAATTCTGTGTTCCTTTTGAACCCGCATGAGTGCGAAACTCAACCGGCTCTGAACCGATCGCATTGACCAGATTCTGCCATCCCGCCTCTGCACAGACGAAAGTTTTAAATATTGATTATGATATA
>CAZUSQ010000134.1:0-3802 GCA_964622655.1 uncultured Methanosarcinales archaeon | reverse complement strand
CAATCCTATCAATAATTATAATGTAACTGCAACAAACATCACCTTTAATTTTACAGTTACAGATGATTTTGATACGTCATTGACATGTAATCTAACAATCAATAGTATAGCTAACATAACTAATATTGCAGCAACTAATGGTACACCACAAATTAACACTACAAATAACTTTAATGATGGATTATATTACTGGAATGTCACATGCTGGGATAGCTTGAATAATACAAATATATCTGTTACAAGGAAATTTGCAGTAGATACAACAGCACCAATAACAAGCATTAGCGGGATAAGCGCATCTTCTATAATTGCAGGACAAACAGTATCTGTATGGGCAAATTGGTCAGACGCAACAACAGGCATTAAAACCGTGGAATTGATATTGGATGGTAGTTTTTATACAAATGTCGTAGGTTTAGCCCCTGGCTTAGAAGCAACTTTTAATTTCAACTATGCAACATTATCGTCACAAATTGGGACTATATTAAATTTTACCATAAACGCAACCGATCAGGTTGGAAATGAGAACTCAACTGCATTATTGCAAGTGGCAGTAGTAGAAGGTGTCCCCCCAAATTTGGTGATATTATCTCCAATAGATGGACATAATTCAAGCAACGCTAATGTAACTTTGCAATTCAATGTTACGGATAACTATGCTTCAACAGTTTACTGTAATATTACGGTAGATGGTGTTGTTAACACTACACAGAATGACACTTCAATTACTTCTAATGCATACAAAACCTTTACCGCAGTAGTCACAGGCTTATCAGATTCAATACATTATTGGAATATCACGTGCTTGGACTCTGCCGACAATAAAAATATTTCTAGTACAAGAAAATTTACCATTGACACAGTTCCTCCTATAATATCCAATTTAAGAAACACCTCAACCACTAGTGAAAATAGTTATATTGAATTTGATTGCAATGAGAACTGTAATTATTCGACTTCATGGTATAACTCCACAGAATTAGTAGGTTCTTTCTCAAATAGCACTTTTGCCACTTCACATAAATTGTATTTGCCAAATTTAACAAGTTTAACGACATACTTGGTAAATCTAACAGTTTGGGATACAACTGGAAATAAGGCAGTTAACAACACTTTTAATTTTACTACAGCTAATACCATTACTCCTGTTTCTGCTCTTTTTGGAAGAGTAGGTGAATGTCCTATAGGACCTTCTTATTGTGTAGGTACTAGTTATTTTGTATGCTACAAAATTGATGGAGTTACATATAACTTTAAACCAGGTGGTTATTATACATGTGGAAAATTTGATATTACAGATGACTACATTCAGATGATTTGTGGATCTTCACAGGCTGGAAGTTTCATTAATGGCGTATTTAATGGTTGTGATGGTGGAAAGGCTTGTATTTATTTAGGGTTTTACAAAGACCACTACCTTGTTAAATATAAACATCTTAGAAATACTCCTAATTTTGAGCATTCTTGGACTCCTACTGGAAATTATGGATATGTTCTAATTGATAATGAACCAACATGGTCTCAACCCAAACTTGGCACAATTATAACTGATACAAATGATTGCCCTCCTGCATTTATTAAATCAACTGACCCTAAAAATGGTTCATTATCGCAATCAAAAACCAATACAATAACAATTACTACAGATACCAATGCAACATGTAAATACTCCAATACAGCTGGTTTTGATTTTAGCAATATGACAGATTTTACAAACACAAATTCTACATCACATAGCTTCAGTTTTGTTGGCACTGACTCAACAAATCATAGCTTTTATTTTAAATGTAAAGACGAATTTGGAGACATAAATCAAGACGACTATTACTTTAAAATTTTAGTTGATTATAATAATTTGCCAAATATAACTTCAATTCCCGTGACAAATGGCTCAGAAGGAAAATTATACACCTATCAAGTTATTGCTACAGATCTAGATAATCACCCTTTATGGTACGCTGACAATACAACATTGTTTGATATCAACCCATATAATGGTTTGATATCTTTTGTGCCTACGCTAGGCGGTTTTCATACGATAAAAATTACCGTGACGGATAGATATCAAGATTCTTTTCAAGTATACAATTTGAGCATAGAACTTGTAAATCATGCACCTATTGTAGACCCAATAGGCACCTTAACTGCTATCGTAAATCAGCCTGTTACCAAGCAGGTTATTGCCACTGATCCAGACGGAGATGGTTTGAAATTTTCAGATAATACACAATTATTTGATATTAATGAAACTACCGGACTGATAAAATTTACACCTTTAGTAAATGGAACTTATAATTTTAATATCACTGTAAGGGACAACAATAGTATAAATCCAAAAAGTACCAGTACCGAAAAAAGCTGGTTAATTGTACTAAACGAAAATGTTACAAATACTCCCGCTACCATAACAAGCTATAGCCCAAATGATTCAATAATAATAATAAATGAGACTAGTAATTTTATATTCACCATAACAAAAAATGACCCAGACGGACCGCCTTGGGTGCAATGGTATAAAAATAATATAGCTATAAAAGGAGAGAATAAAGATACTTATACTTTTATTGGTAACAATACTATAAAATCATCCAATGCAGGATTTTATGATATAAAAGCAGTAGTAAGTGATGGCATTTCAAATGATATTAAAAGTTGGACACTAATTGTTGATAGAGTCAAAGATTCAGATAACGACAAAATACCCGACAGTTTATTTAATTCCGCTTGTTCAGGAGGGAATAATCTTAATTGTGATGATAACTGCAAATTTATTCCAAATTATGACCAAACAGATTCTAATAATGATGGCATTGGGGATTCTTGTGAAAATGATTTTGATGGTGATAATGTATCAGACGCTATAGATTTTATTAAAGGTACAGTCAATAACATAGATACAAATATTAATTTGGAACTTAAAATTAATAACTCTGATAATCTTAACAGGTTTGTTGATGGGACTAATATTGTTGAATTCTTAGACTCTAAAAATGGAAAAACTCTGGTGTGGTTTGGATTTAATTTCAGCAATTCAATCCTTGATTTGGCTAAGATAATAATCAAGGCTGAAAATGTAAGTGGAAATGGAAGTATCTTGATTAAAAGCATCAATGCAACTAAAAATGCTATTATAAATGACATAAATCAAAATACAAATAGGGTATGTATTAAAAATGAAGAAATAAATTCTATTACTAACATAAGTAGTAATTGTGATGGGTCTAATGAGGTAATTGTTATTTGTGACGGAACTTTGCAGAATGGTTACACATGTACAGATTTAGGTGAGACTTATAACATAACTGGTTTGACAAATTCTGGTGTTATTGAGACACTTGCTACAAAACAAGAATCTACTCCAAGTAGCGGAGGCGGTGGTAGTTCTGGTGGAAGTAGCGGAGGCTCTTCTGGAGGCGGAGGAGGCGGTGGTGGAGGATTAACTTTTGTATGCAACATGGACTGGAAATGCGGTGAATGGACAGAATGCGTTGATGGACTACAAACAAGGCAATGTGATTTTGTCAAAGTGCCACAGCATGTATCGGGTACAGAATGCCCTTCAGAAGACAAGCCACCAATAAATTCTCAAAAATGTGAAACTAAGGTACAAGCTACAACTAAACCATCAGAAACAGAAAAATTAATCCCACCTCAAATAATCACCTCAAAATCAGCTCAACCACCTGCAAATACTTCTGAATCAAATAAAATAACAGGAGCAGTCATTGGAAATATTGTCAAACCGAATTATGCTATAAGTATTATTGTATTATTAGTAATCGCTATTGCAGGATTTTTTATT
>CAZUSQ010000133.1:0-3807 GCA_964622655.1 uncultured Methanosarcinales archaeon | reverse complement strand
TTTATAGATTTTCTAAAATTATTAACTATTAAATAGTGGTAATAAACGAAAGATTTATAAATACATTTTACCTATGTATTTTTATGGGATTGGAAAGTAAATTAGACGAAAGTAATTCAAATACTTATTCCAGAAGAAATTTTCTTAGATTAGTAACCCGAATGGGTGCAGTTGCAGGAATTGCACATTATGTTTACTCTGCATGGGAAGCGGATGTTGATGAAGCAGACAGGAGATTGGAAAAAGCTGAATCATTGCCAATAGAAAGCCTTGTTGGAGAATATTACAAGGAGATATTAAGAAAAGCATATCAGTTATTAGATAATTCTTACCTAGAACATGCGGACACTGCCCTATATGGCAGTTCACTTGTCGGATTTGGTGCTGGGATTGTTCCGACATGGAAAATAATTAGAAAAAAATACGACAAAGCAGTTTCAAGAAGAATTTTCTTGACATCTGGTCTGGCATCGATAATAAACAGAGTTGTGGATAAATACTCAACTTACAGAGTAGCTCTACTTACGGAAGATTCTCGTTTTAGAGAATATGGTGTCAATAAGGCGATTATTGAAGGAAGTCCGCATTTAAGTATGCACCCAAATCCAGAAGAAATTTTTAAACCCAAAAAATTAGTAGTAGATTTAAGTGGCACGATAACAGGCACAGTAATTGTACCATTTGGATTTGCCCTTGGCGCGTCTGCTCCTTTTATTCATCTAAGACATGCGTATCTAGCTGATATGATTGAACTATCATATAAAATTGGAGACAAAGTCAAAGACAAAATAAGACAAGGTTACGATTCATCTCAGATAAGAGACTACATAAAAGGATTGTCGTTAAATGATTTACTAACTCATAAAACTTAAATACAACCTAAAATTCTTAAAATTTATGGACCTTAAATCAGTCATTCGCACAATCCCTAATTGGCCAAAGCATGGAGTGATGTTTAGGGACATTACAACTTTGCTAAAAGACGAAAAAGCATTTAATTATGTTATTGACAAACTCTGTGAACGGTACAAAAATACACATATTGATTTAGTTGCTGGAATTGAAAGCAGAGGCTTTATTCTTGGCGGAGCAATTGCTCACAGATTGAATAAAGGCTTTATTCCAATAAGAAAAGAAGGCAAATTGCCTCATAAAACAGAAAAGGAAAGTTATGACTTAGAGTATGGAAGAGCAACAGTAGAAGTGCATGTTGATGCTATTCCAAAAGGCTCAAAAGTTTTGCTAGTTGATGATCTTGTGGCTACAGCGGGGACCCTGCTGGCGTCCATTAATCTTATTAAAAAGTTGGGTGGAGAGGTAGTTGAATGTGTAGTCATAATAGAATTGCCAGATTTACATGGTAGAGGGAAGATAGAAAAAACAGGGCATAAATTGTTTTCGATGGTTGAGTTTGAGGGGGAGTGAATAGTTAGGTTTATAAAGATAGAATTTAGAAGATAAATCATGGCAGCCTATACAGTAGGTTTAGATATTTCTTCGATAAATAACAGCTTAAACGAACTTCTAAGAGCAACTGTTACAAGAATCAGAAGATGTGTAGCTGTAAAAAGAGTTGCACTTGAAAAAATTCGAGAAGATAGTCCAGAAGCAAGATTGTATGGTTTTAAACATTTGAGTAAAATAATAGAAATTCAAATCAAGAGTTATCCAAGATATTTAAAAAATATTGATAGTTTTATAAGTCAAACCCCTCTATTAAGAGAACAACTAGCTTCTCTTCAACCATTGGATAAAGGTTTTATTAGTAAGTTTAGATTTGATGCGAATAAGAAAAAGTTAGAAGGTAATCTCACTCTAGTAGAAAGTAAATTTGAATTTATCAAAGAAAAGGCAAGTCTCATTTACGAGATAGTTAATGCCCAAAGAAATTCGTTAAAGCCAAACATGTCAGGTGATGAGGAGGTACATTTTAGAAGATTTCTTTCGGTGGAATTTGAGAAATCTGAAGAATTAATTAATGAACTTAATAGTTGCATGGAATTTGCTTTTAGGTCTTTAAAAGAAATGAAAGTGTTACAAATTAGATTCATTAAATACTTAGAGAGGTGTAAATCGAATTATTTTTCCAATGTAATTGATGATTCTAAAGTCTTCTGTGACAAATTAGAGAAACACATATCGGCTTTTTATATGTACAAATCTTATATACAACTTATAGGTTTATGTTTGGGTTTTTTTGTTCCTGTTAAGGAAATCAAGGCTGTTGGTTTTGCAGCTGCTGGAAGTGTGTTTGTCCTGGACTGGATGGTGGATTGGGTTTCTGGATTGCCTGAACAGAGGAGACGTATTAAACAGATAATGAATAAAGTTGATGAAGAAGAAGCAAAGCAAAAACGGCTTAGAGAAGAAATTCTTACTAGTGTGCAAAGAATGCCAAGTGCTGTGACTAATTTTTAGCAGAGTATAATCTCGTAAGATAAGTTCTATCTGTTAATTGTCTTACTTTTTCATGCAATTTTAATTTCTCTCTTTCAATTGCCACTCTTGCAGCTGCAGCGGTATCACAACTTAATAATCCTGACTCAATTGCTGCGAGAGTTTTACCTCCAAAACAGCCGGCAAATTGTACATTTTCTGCTGCAATTCCAAAATATCTTAAAACAACTTCTGCACCGTACCAACTTGAAGCCACCATAACATTGGAAGATTGAAAGCTATCAGCCCAAAAGTTGCAAAGAGACAGATATACATCACCTAGATTATTTACGACTTTTTTAACTGACTTATGCTTCTGTGCCAAAGCATAGACTTTGTTGTCGATCTTATCTCTTAATTTTGTAGCCTCTGGTTTGTAAGATAGATAAAAAAAATCATTACTTTCTAACCTTGTTCTTCTTACATCTCTAAAGAAAGGAATATAAGAAAAGCCCCCACCAATAACATTATTTCCAGTATTAACAGTAAAAACAGCAGTTGCCTTATAAAATGTATTTTGATTTAATCCAGTCTCTTCTCCAATTACAAGCATAGCGAATCCTATTACTGGACCTGCAAGTTGTGTAAGTGCCCATATTTCTGTTGGGGTAAATGGTTCTGGCTTCTTATCCGACTTACCTCTTTTATAAGCTACCCATCCTTTAAGTCTTTTGAAAAATGGTCTTGCGATTTCTTCAGCTTCAAGAAGGGCTGGCAAGGCTCTTGCTCCAATTTCCCAATAGATGCCATGGGAATCTAAAAGACATGATAATCCATCAACGCCTACGCCTACAGCAGCCCCTCCTGTCACTCCTCTCAAAGCTCCAAGCATTACATGCCTGTAATTTTTAATTTCGTCGTGCTGGTCAAGATGTTGCCTAAATTCTCTGTATGTAGGGAGATAAACTAATTCCCATTTCTTTAGAAAACTTTTTGTATGTTCGTCTAATGACTCAAAACCACTTCCATGAAAACCATTCGCAAGGTTAAATCTAAATCCACCTTTACTAAATGCTTGTTTTACTTTACTGTCAATTGTTTCATATGTCAGAACATTCCTTAAAGCCTCTCCATGGTCCGTCTGTCCCTCTAAGGATAGACTTCTTAAAAGAGGGGCTCCTCGATTATTTTTAATTATTGGTATATTAGCTAAATAATCACCTCTCGTAAGAGCGTCATAATTAGGTATAATTGTTGTTGTATTCTCTAATATAAAATCAAGAGATTCTTCAGAACTCATCTTTCATCCCCTAGGATCCCTCCACTCTTTCCCAAAAACTGCAAATCCAAGCGTTTTAGGAACATCTACTTTTATTCCATTGCATTCTATAACATCAACTGCTTTAGAAATTTTTCCATTGCAATTTACAA
>CAZUSQ010000132.1:0-3809 GCA_964622655.1 uncultured Methanosarcinales archaeon | reverse complement strand
GCAACTTTTGAGGACTTCGTAACTCAAAAGGCATTTAACAAGAATTATACTCAATAAATTTGGAATCCTAACAAATGAGGGGGGCAATTTCTAAAATCGATGTATTTAAATATAAGCATTGTCGAGAAGTAATTATGCGAATATCAAAATTGTTTGTTGTTTTGCTATTATCCATATTTTTCATTCCATTTGTTTTTGCCATATCAAATGTTCAGCATTCTGTAGATGGAAACAAAGTCAGTCTAACCTATCAGGGAACTCCTCCATTTTGGATTAATATGAGGGGAGATACGAACATCGGGCAGGCCGGTGGATATCTATGGGCTAAAACTTATTCAAATTCATTTAGTTATGACATGAGTTTTGCCATTAATCCTTCAAAAAAGTTTTATTATGGGGTTAAGGATACAAGTTGGAGTAAAACTGACAGCTTTATTTCATCTAGCGGCTCTCCTTGTAAATCAAAATTTAAGATGGCTTACCTCCTTATATATAAAGAAGATCCTAATTATTCAAAAAACTTTGCGAGACTCAACAATGCTCGCGCAAAACATGAAAATATATTTAATATCGCAGGAAGAGGATACATCTCTCTTGATTTAGGCTATCCTGTCTTTTCGATTAAAGTAGATTCAAAAAATGAAAAGATATTCTTAAATCCGCAGTCTGATGGAAAGGTGTACTTGAATTATGAAGAAGTTATCAAAGAGTTCTATAAATCTAATTCAGATACTTTTGATTTTATTTCAGTATACACAAACTTTTTAATTGATGATGATGTCCATCTACATTTTCATGTAAAAAATAATATTACGGGTCTTGGTTTAGGTTTATTTAATGACCAGCAACAATATGGGAGCAATATGTTATTGGGGGTAAATTACTTAGGAAATATCAATTCGCTTTACAGTCAGGATAGGGTTGATCAATATGGATTGGACCGTCTTGAATGTTGGAATGGAAAAGAGTTAGTTCATGAAACAGCTCATCAATGGGGTGCTTATATTGGTCGTAGGTATATAAACGGAAATTCTGATGGTAAACTTCCTCTTCAAAATAGTTTAGGCGATCATTGGTACCCTGGTTTAAATTTGGGTTACGACCCTAATGGCGGTTTTAAATATACTGATAATGGGAATGGTACTTATACTGTGCTAGGATATGACGCATTTTGCGAAGAAAAACCTATGTTCGGCTTTGATCCAGGAATCGAGAGATTTTCTGATTTAACCCTTTATCTATTGGGCGCCATAAATGCAGAGGATGTAAAACCCATTTTATGGATAGATGTGGATCCTTATATAGGAAATATTGGAGGCAGTACCCCTGGTGTAATAATCCCTTCTATTAAAAGCAGAAATATTTTAATTCAAGATATCATAGCTGAAAACGGGAAGAGAATCTGTTCGAGTTAACTTCATTTACTAGCCGAATTCAAACACTTTAGAAATTGCCCCAGATTATTGTTTTAACGTATCGCTACGCTCTTTTGATTGACTGACTCCAAATTTACTCGAAAATCTTATTCTCTCCATTTATGTAAACTTAAATTCCGAGATAAAGATTTTTGGTTTTTGCTCGTTTATTATTTTCAATATAAACTCGCAAAAACGAATATAACGCAGATTAAACTCAATAAATTTGAAGTCCTAAACGAAAAGAGGGCAATTTTCCGTCCTAAACGATTTCATAGCTGTATTCGATAATTATTTAAACTTCAAGTCAAATTGAAGTTATAAACAGATATTTAAATGGTTTTTATTTCCCTTAAAGAGATGATTCACATGAAGATTAAATCTACTATAATATTAATCATGCTGGTTTTAGCAAGTTTAGCAGTCTATGCGACAGAGCCTTCCATACCGCCAGAAATGTTGATACCCAGAACCACCATTTATGGTGAAATCATAAGTAACGATAATAATCTGATAAAAATAAATAAAATAGTAGCAGATTGTAAAAAAGATAGTGGAATTGTCGAAATTGAAGCACCAAATAATCAATATGCTAGTGGCGATAAAGTAGTAATAATAGCCAAAAAGCAAAATAATAAACTTATTTATGACCAAACACTAGATGTTGCATATTATAAAAATCAATGTTCTAATCAGATTGGTTCGCGATTATTTACCGAAATTGTAAAGGAAGAAATTTCTGGCGGAACTACTGGCGAAGGTTATGTTTCTTCTGATGGCAAATATACAGAAACAAGTGTGGGGCAAGCTGTACAAATTAAAGAGTTTTTGCTAGAACAGGGTGCAGATACAAAAATTCCTTTTAAAATAAAAAACAACAATGACCAACCCGTTAAATACAAATTCAAGGATTTTATTACTTATGATTTGGTTAAGATGAATCCTGGCGGTTTTTCTGAAAAACCAATATCTGAAAGAAAAGACAATGCAAAGGTAAATTTTTGTACCATTACTTTTCCAAAAAATGAAGACGTGATAAATGCTGGAGAAGAAAAAAATTTTGAGATTACTATAAACTGCAAAGATGTTTCTTGTGTAAAACCTTCAATATATAATGACAGATGCGAATTTACGAGTATTCCTATAGTTGATTTTGTTACACCGTTTGATGAATGGACCGAAACATCACAAAATAGCTATTGGAATCATAATTACTATGTAAAAAATGAAAAAGAAGGAGAATCAGCAAGTAATTTAGGCAGTAAGTGTAGCACATCTGCTGACTGCTTAAACGGTTTATGCCTTTTTTGTCCTTCTGATACTGAATTTCAAATTCAAGCTGATGTTGATCCTTTTGCCATTAGTAACTGCAAATACCTAAAAGACAAATATGGTGATAAAGCCCAATGCCAATCTGAACAAAATCTATTAAAAATAAGTGGTGGCAATCAAGGATATTGTGGTTATGGTCACACAACTACTTGTAATGGCAATTGGAATGGGGACAAATATTACATTAATTTCCTTTCTCTTAAAGAAAAACAATGTGCAGGTCCATGTGTGGAAGCAGACGAAATGCTACCATTGGTTAGATTTTTAACGCAGGATGTTTTAGATGTTTGGAAAGAAGAAGTATTAAAGATGATTTCTAAAGGATATTTTGAATCCAATTTTGATATTGAATATTTAGAAGGTCAAGTAAATATCAAAGAAGACGGAAATCATCAATTTTTCGCAAGAATTAACTATAATTTTAAGTTTGATTGGGCAAAAAATGAGCGTGCTGGAAGTGGAAGCAGTTGGGAAAGTATAAAAGTTGCTGAAAAAAGAAATGGCAAATGGGAAAAGGTTTCCAAAGAAGAAATGATTTCAAGCTATAAAGCAGAATTAGAAAGATGGCATAGTCTTGGAAAAATAAGACCAACCGAGTATGAAATAAGTTCTATTATTCCTAAGGCAGAAGCAATGAAAAAACTTAAAGACTGCCATCCAAGTATGGAAATAAATAACATTCTTCTAGATTCAGCAGAGCAAAAACTTACTTTCTTTGCCAGTGGAAAGATTGATTTGGATACTCAGAACTGTGAAAAGGATGCACGTAATCAATATACAACTATTATCGGCATGGTTAACTTACAAAATGGCGAAGTCAAGTGTGAAACTCATAAAAGTGCTTGTGCGGTTTTTTCTACAAAAAGTGATATGGATAAAACAGAATCCAAACAACCTAAAAGTGTTGATGTAGCATCCCAAAAAAATAAAGTTGGATTTTTTAAAAGAATAGCAAATTGGTTCAGCAGGTTATTTTCTTGATTTAATCTTTTGACTAATACTTAAACCTTCTCTCATACTCCTTATGGTCAAACCATTCAAGAACAATGCTCACAACAACCA
>CAZUSQ010000131.1:0-3834 GCA_964622655.1 uncultured Methanosarcinales archaeon | reverse complement strand
CTAAAAACTCTGATATTGGATGGAGCACATTGCATGGCTTTTGGAAAGATTTGGTCAAGTTAGGCATTGTAAATAAAACAAGAAGAATAGGAAGAGCAGAACTATACAAACTAAACATGAACAGCCCCCTTGTAAAGAAATTAATAGATTTAGACAATGATATGTCAAAAACCACAATTTACAATAATTTATAATGGTTTTTGAGCATGCTCGGAAATTTCTACAAATTCAATAGTTAATAGAAATTTCCGACATTTCTAAAAAATTGATGCAGGAAGAAATCAATAAGCAGAAATTGAAAGTTGCTGTATAATTTAATTTGGTATGAGTAAAATAACTAATAAGATAGATAAAGAAGAAAAATATCTTTTTATGTTGCTAAGTGAAACTTCGTTAAAGAAAACTTGGGATAATTCTTATGATGAGCAATGGGATAAATTTTTTAATAAATTAATACTTTAGATATAAGCTACTTATAACACAGTCCTTATTGCATCTATTTTTTCTGCTACTTCCTGTCCTGTTTTTGTTAATGTAAGGAGTTTCAAACGTCCTTGCTTTTCAAAATTAACCAAACCAGCTTTTTGCATTTCCTGCAATATCTTAACAACATGAGAATAAGTGCAGTCAACTGTCTTTGCAATTGAAGAAGCATAAACTTCGCCTTTTGCATTCTTAAGCTCAACAAGCATCATTGCTGGCTTTTCCCTAAAAAATACACTGAATATCTCTTTGTTTGGCATTATGTAACCCCCAAAATATAAAGTATCTATTTCAGAATATATATTGCATTATCCAAGTAGTATTTAAAGATTTCGTTTTTTGATTTTTAGTCTATTTTATTTATTATTGAAATTATTTTTTGAATTTTAATTTATGTTTTTTGTTAAAGTTATCCTTTAGTTATTATTTGAATGCTTCTGCTTGTCGATAAATGCTTTGCATTTTCAATAATTATTATTTTTAATAAATCGACAAATCATCTTTTAAAAATTTATCCCTGCAAACTATACCTTGCAGCTAAATTTGTTACAGAGCTTAATTGCTTTTGTATCTCTGCATCATTATCGCTACCATAAGAAATAAGATATTTATCCAAATTTTTGATGACATAATTATCAAATTCATTATTTAGTTGTCCATTAACATAAAACTTTAATTTTATACCATCTTGATTGCAATAATCTTGTCCTTCGACAACAATGCAATTATTGTTAAAATTAATTCCAATTGACTTAAACATATGTCCAACTGTCAAGCCTTTTGCATGTGTGTGAATAACATCCCCAATGCCTTCTTCAAAATGTATAAAGCTGTTTTTTAGCTGATATTTTTGCTGTGAGAAATCAATCGCTTGCCTATTAATGTAAACCTTAACATCTGCATGCAAATGAGCAGAGCCTAGTGCTCCTATTTCTGTCATCAATTGTATCTGATTACTATGTTTTTGTAATTGATTTATCTGATTTATCAATGCTCCTTTTGAAAGCCATTGCCAAAGAAATAAAATTATTAAGATTAAAATAACAATATAAAAAATTAAGTCTTTTTTTGTCATTTTAATTTATATTTATCGTAAACATACCATCCAATGCTAAAAATAACTAAGACTCCACCTGTTATCCAAAAAAGATAATTAAATTGTTGTATTTGTTGAAATGGAGTGCCTGCAATTATCAAGCCTGAATTCAATAAAATTATTTTATCTGATATGTGCATCATTTTTTTATATTTTAAAAAGACTGTTATCGCAAATAATAAAACAGCAGCAGTCCAAAATGGAATTGCAACTTTAGTCAGAAAAAGCAAAGGCATTCCAGCAACTGCAAATCCTAGAAAAGTAAGAAAAGCTACTAAGGCTAAGCAAGCATTATGGCAAACTTGATAGCCGCCTAAAAAGCTTAAAACCCCTGTAAAACTTCCAGATGCAGATAATATTTTTTCTTTTATATTTGTAAAAACCATTTTGGATAGATTTTTAATTACTACTCTTGACTTTGTTGCTGAACTTGAACAACTTGATTTGTTGTCAAATCTTTATAAGTTCCAACTACTGAAACTTTTCTAAAAACATAAGAATTATCTTTTTCAACAGAAAAGAATTGCTTTAATACTAAGTTTGAAGGATAAACATTAATCTCGTCAGACAAAATTACTGTAGGGACTTGGGTTATGTTGTATTTAGTAATTAATTCTTTTCCTTTAGCATTGCTTATGTCATATATTTCTTCTTTATCAAGCGTTATGGCAAAACTTTGCGAGTTTGTAAGTATCTCTTTATGTTGATTTACATCATAGCATTCTGTACAGCTTTTGTCAGTTAAATAAACAATATTTACAAGCCCTCTTAACACATTAGTTGTCAGGTTAATGAATGGTGGATTAACTAGTCTTAAAACATAATAACCATCACTTTCTTTGCTTCCAATTTGAGGCCATGCTTGTTGTACTATAGCATAAGAAGCAGCATCTTTTGATAAGATTATTGTAGGAACAAAGCCAATATTGTATTTTTTTATTAATTCTTTGCCTTCATTACTTGCAGGCTCAACAGTCTTTTCTTCATAAATCTTAACACCTGCACTTTTAATCTGGTTTATCAAAGGTGTTAAATCATTGCATTTTGTGCATTCAGAATCCTTTAGGTGATAGAGAATAACCCTTCCTTCTATTCCTCCAGTTTTAGCATTTGTGTAAGGAGGATCAATTCTTGTAAGCAATAAAACATTTTCCTTCTTTTCTAAACCTTGAATTGTGAACTTGTCTATCTCGCCTGTAACAACAACAGTTGGTATTTTTTCAATCTTGAATTTGCTTATTAAATCCTTGCCTTCTTTTGAGTCAAATTCAAACATTATTTCTTTTGTTATGTTCACATTAGCATTTTTAACATGGCTTACAATTGTTGAGATGTCAAAACAATCATTACATTTAGAATTTTTAATAACTATAAGCTCGATTTTTGCAGGCTTTAATTTTTCTTGTACTGCCTCTGAGCTTTTTTTGATATCTTTGTTTAAATTGTACGTTAATATGATATTGATTATTACAATAATGCCAAGCAAGATAGTTATCCCAATAAAAATATTTTCAACATTAAGTTTTTTAGAAATATGCTTTAACCCTCTTTTTTCTGGATCCATTTAAACCTCATAAATTGCAGCCTGTTAATGCAGCTAACTTGTCAAATGACTGTACATTCTCATGCCATGCTCCGTTTATAACCCATGTTGGTGTTTTTTTAATGCCAGGCAATTCTTGGTATTCATGGTAGTTAATGTACTTGAAAGACTTGCCAAACATTGCTTTTTGAGCTTGAGTGTATTTGCACCAGCCCATTGCACCATACATAACAGCCTCTTTTTCAGCAAGGCATTTCGCAAAATTATCATAAGGGCCTGGCTTGTTTATTGAGTAAACAGAGTAAGCAGCAGTTGCTAGAATTATAACCCCAATTATAGACGCAATAACATAATATTTTATTTTTTTTGATTGGGTTTTTTGCCCTTCTAATTGTTTTTGTTGCTCAATCCTTTGCTCATGTTCTTTTTGAGATTCTTGGCTTTCTTGCCTTAGCTTCTCAAGTCTAAGCTTTCGCTTTTCCCTTTTTGTAAGCTCCATTTTGCATTAGAATTTACAACACAGACTCTGTTGCGTCAAGCGCTTCTATTGGTGTATTTTCATAAGCTGAGTTTGGAGCAACTCCACAGCCTCCTCCTACATATTGGCCTTGCTGAGGCTGATTGTATGCAGCATATCCGCTTGTATCGCTAGATGCGCATCCAACTAAGAAAACACCAACCAATAATACTGCTAATACCATTGCTTTTGCAT
>CAZUSQ010000130.1:0-3835 GCA_964622655.1 uncultured Methanosarcinales archaeon | reverse complement strand
TTTTTCTTTCCAGCATTAAGAAATACAAAATTATCAAAATTGACATTACAAAAGAAACCGATGTTATAAAGCCTGTATAATTCGTGCTGCTGCTCAAAAACCTGTATGCTTCTGAAAATGAATAATCTTTAGGGATAATATTTTGAAATAACTTTCTAAACGGAAATAATACAATTAAATTTATTATTAAAATATCTATTAGGAAAGCAGCAATTCTTTTCCATAGCAAAGCAGGGCCTACAAATATTTTTTCTTTTGGCAGATTTAAGCGTTTCATATAAACATAGTAAAAATTTAGTATTTATAAAGTTGTGTTTTACTAATGAAGCCTTCTCTTATGCCTTGCTCTTTTCACAGTTTCAAAGAAATCATCAACCAACCTTAAAGGTGTATAACGTAATAAATTAGCAGGAAATCCCATTTCTATTAATATCCAATCTTCAAAAACTAAACCACCTAATCTATAGCCGCTGACCATCTTTGATGCTGCAAAACCTTTTGCTCTCCAATTTATTTCACCAATTTTACCATCTAATACTAAGTTACCAAGTCCTCCGACGAGATTGCCTTGATGTAGCCAAGGTCTAATTTCAGAGTAAATTCTTGGGTCGATACCAACCATTAAATCGTCAAGACTAATCATTGTATTAAATACTTCTCTTAATCTTTCTCTGTCCTTTGGCGTCAAATCTTTTAGTCTGTTGTATTTTAATATGTGAGCAATATCCGGAACACCATCGGTGTCTACATAGCTTTCAGGATTTAATTCCACAAGCTCCATTAGGTTCTTACCATGTAATCTTGCGCTGTTTAAAATAGAACGAGATGCATAATAGTCGTCAGGGTTCCATGCAAAATCAGCTGCTGTAAATCCAGATACTAAAGAAGTGTATGGGAGTTCCATAAAATTGAATGCTATTCCGCTTAATGCTTTTGTTAATCGTGGCTCCAAACCCATTAAAGGTCCTATAGTTAGCACTCTCTTTTTTCTGACTTCGTCAACAACTGGAAAATTATGGCCAAGGAAAGGTTTTCTTCCAATTAACTCTCCATATTGCAAGGCATCTTCTACAGTCACTGTTTGACTTCTTATTTTTCTTCCAGTCCAACCAACATAAATAGCAGTGTCTAGTTCTTCGCCAATAGTTAATAAATAAGGTGTTGGTTTTATACCATAGTATTCGACAGGCACAAAAGCTAAAAAAGTTTTATCACTTATAGCTTGCCTTAAATTATTCATTAAAGTTAGTTGTCCGAATGCAGCTTTAGCTCCCCTCACATGCTGACCTTGATAATCATTTGTGTCGTCAAATGCAATCATAATGCCATTAGCACCAAGTTCTATTGCTTCTTTGCATCTTTCCAACAAACTATTGTAATCTTTTGTAGAATTTAAATCAATAAAAATAGGCAATATTTCATAAATAAAAATGACATGATGCTGGTGAGCATGTTGAATCAATTTTTCTAAATTTGCTTTATAAGAATCTGGTAATGGCTCTCTCCAAGTAATTTTGCGATTGATATCAGGAGCTGCAAAAATAAAAGCATTACTTCCAACCTGCGACATTGCTTCTATAACATCTTTTCTTTGCTCCCATGTCCAGGGAATTCCATAAAAACCTTCCATTACACCCCTAATTGGAAATTCAGGATAATCTACTATCACAAATTCAGATACTTCCCCATTATTCAAATTAATAAGTCTTTGTGCAGTATTATCTCCATAATAATGC
The DNA here is from genome assembly GCA_964622655.1 of uncultured Methanosarcinales archaeon. Taxonomy (GTDB): domain Archaea; phylum Nanobdellota; class Nanobdellia; order Woesearchaeales; family GW2011-AR4. The sequence goes on along the minus strand of CAZUSQ010000130.1, from coordinate 2,099 downwards.
CCAGCAACAGTTGGTGAATAAACAAGAATTTTTATACCATCTGAAGTCTTTTTAGCAGTCAATACATAACCCTCTTTTCTAAATTGCTCATTAGCTATCCAATGCCTAAATCTATCAATCCCTCCTGCTGATAGCAGGTCACTTAAATTACTTGTAGGCTCAATAACAGTAACTCTTGCTACATTTCTACTTCGTTGCTCAAAATATTTTGGCATAGGCAATAAATTCCTTGCAATCATTTTTATCCAAACCTTCTTCTAGCTTCAGCTAAGTTTTTATGATCCCTTACATCAATCCAATCAAAATTACCTTCGTAAGGAATAACCTTCATGACATCAAATCCACTACGAAATCCTAAATTAAAGTGGTATCCAGCGTAATATGCCATTATTTTCAGTAGGTTTATATCAAAAATTCTTCTGCCAATCACAAAGGCACCTTGATGTGTATAAATTCTTTCATCGGGCTTTAATTGTCTGCCTAATGGTTTAACTATATGATGAGAAGCATCTACAAATCTACCATCTTTAACTGTCCAGACTCTGGAATTACTACCTTCCTTGATGCCTTCTTTAACAGGCATTGTAACATCAGCTTGGTGTCTTAGGTGAAAACTCATCATACCCAAATAATCTAAGCCCTCCACTATCACATCGCCTGAAACTAAAATTATTGGGTCAAATTGCCTCAAGAAATCAGCATATCTTGATACCTTGCCAAGGTATAAAACTAAAGGTAATTCGATTAGGCTTAACCAAGATGGTTGGTATAATATATTTCCATTTCCAAAACCATACCTTTCTCGAAGGTATTTTTCAAATTCTATGAATTTTTCAGTTTGCTTTAAAAGTACAGTTCTTTCAAGCCCTTCAGGTAGAGGCTCCATCACTAAATCTATTAGCTTTTTATCTCCAATATCAATAAATGGCTTAGGTATATTTTCAGTTAAAGGATAAAGCCTTTTTCCTTCTCCAGCTGCAACAATCAAAATTAATGGTTCCATTTTTATTTACTTGCAATATAATCGGGATTAACTATTACTCTTAGTGCTTTTGGTTTTACTGATATAGTAATATGTTTGTATGGGCCTCTTACTTCACCGTCAGTTTGTATTTCAACACCTGCTTCAGATAGAATTTTAAATTCTTGTGCTTTGATTAATCTTACACCTTGCTGATTAGTATGTTTACCTCGACGTGCTAAAAAATAAACATAAGAAAATCTGTGAAACGACTCAGCTGTTGTGCAACAACAATCTAACAATCCATCATAAGGTATTGCATCTGGACTTGGTTTTATTCTTGCATAAAAACTTGTGTTATTGAATACAACTAAAGAAAAGTCTGATGTAATAGATGCACTATCATATTTTAATGTAAGTCGTATCGGTACTTTTTTTGTTGCGAAAGAATCATACACTCCTAACAATCCATCAATGAATTGGCTTCTAGCTAATATTGGTTGCCTTCTTATTAATTCTTTAACGTATCTATTAACAGTAGTCCCTAGTCCTACACTTGCAGTTCCCAAAAAGTATAAAGGTTCTGATCCCTCAGCTGTTACTACACCTAAATCAGTTTCTTTTGTTTTTCCACTTTTAATAGCAGAACAAGCTTTTTCTAAACTGTCAACTCCAAATTCTCGAACTATGTCATTGGAAGAGCCCAAAGCTACCATTCCAAATGTATTTCCATGTCCTTCCCTCATTAATTCATTAATTATTATATCAAAAGTTCCATCACCACCTACACCTACAATTGTTTTGTAGTATCTTGATGTAGCAGTTGCTAAATTTCTTAAATGTCCTTCACTTTTGGAAATAAAAATCTTATAACCTATTTCATATCTTCTAAGTAGAGCTTCCAATCTTTCTTTTCTTCTTAATGCCCTTCCTCTGCCTGCGGATGGATTTAACAAAATGGCAATATTACTCATATTATACACCAAAATTCTCTAGAATAAGTTCTAGAGGTTTTTACCTCTTTTTTTATTAAAATTGCTAACCTCTTTATAAATTTTCTTGAATTTAATTTATCATAGAAACATATATAAACCAACTCCTATTCGAGTTTTTAGATGAGCAAGAAGAAAGAAGAGCA
>CAZUSQ010000129.1:2144-3859 GCA_964622655.1 uncultured Methanosarcinales archaeon | reverse complement strand
AAAAAATTAGATTAAATTGATTTTGCTTATTCTTAATATTGGAAATGAAAATATTTTATCTGACTTCAAACCTCAAACACTTTCTTCAATTTCGGCAAAGCAGTTGGTGCTGAACCTCCATGCCAGCTGAATCTTGGCCTTACTCTTATTGGATAAAGCTTTTCATTTATGTCATCAAAGACAATTGCAGCTCCTTCTTCTGATGGCAGTACATTAAGCTGCTTGTCAAGCCCTTCTCTCATGTAGCTTTGCATTAAGCCACCTAAAGCTTGGACATCTATGTTTGCGGTTAAGCGGTGTGCAATGACAACATCTGATTGTGTAATGACATCACTATGAATTTTGCCAGGTTGCTGAGAAGCCAAAACAAGGCTTATTCCAGGTTGTCTCCCTTCTCTAAGCACTGTAATCAAAGGCAAAGTTGCAGGTGTTTTGCCCTTATTCGGCAAAAACTCATGCGCTTCATCAATTATAAGCCAAACAATTGGCTCTTTTTTCTTTTCAGTTTCTTCCTCAAAAAAATGAATCTCTTCACTAATTGCAGCTTCTTCCTCTGCTCTTCTAACCACCATTCTCTGTACAAACAATTTTTGAGCAACCAAACCAATAACTAAGCTTCTTAAATTTTCAGCACCAGAAGTTGTTGCATAAGCACTAACATCCAAAACAGTTATTTGCCCTGGAATTACCAAATCTTCAATTAATGTTCCTTCTCTGCTGAATAAGCCCCATTTCTCAGCAATTAGAAATCTATTCTCAACAGCATCCTTAATGCTTTGCTCACTTCTATCATCGTCAGCAACAGCTTTTATTATTTCATCAATATCATAATCAATTTTCTCTTCTTTTAAATTATTAACCACTCTTTCAATTAAAATGCCAATTGACTCTGTTATAGAAACATTAAAAATCATGCACCATTCCTCAGCATTAATCTCGCTTGTCTTTATTGAGAATGGAAAATCTGTTGGTATGCCTTTTTCCTTGTATTCATCATAAAATCCAATTGGTGTAAAAATCTGAACATTAATGCCTTTACTTTCTAGTTCCCATTCATCTAGCAATTCTTTCTCTTTATTGTTTGGGTACTTCATTGTCCAATAAATTCCCATTGTATCAAGCATTATAACTGCAAGATTTTTTTTAATTTCATCAGGCAAATCATAAATGCCCTCTGCAATAACTCCCATGCTGTAGCTTTTTCCCGAACCTCTTTTTCCAACAATAAAAACAACATGGCTTTTAGAAACATCAAGATAAACCTTGTTTGACAAAGAAACAGTTTGTCCCATCTTCACATAATGCTTGCCAATAAAAACTGCACCTTGCAACCCATATTTTTCTTTATCAGCCTCGCTTCTGCCGACTAGAATATCGTACATAATTTATTTACTTATCCAAGATTATAAATGCTTTTATTGAAACTTATCAGTAATGAAAATTTCTATTTCTATTAGAAAGATTTATTTATACTTTGATTCTGCTTCAAGCTATGGATGATAAAACTCAGAAAGAAAGGCTAGAGCAAGAACTAAGGTTTCTCAAAGAAAGCTTCGAAGCTGAGGTTATTAGCAAAGAAGAGTTTGAAAAGGGGAAAGATAGAATTGAGAAAAAATTAAAAGAGATTGAAAAATATGAAAAAAATTTAGAAACAAAAGAACAAATTGTAGATAAAAAAGAAGAAATAAAAGTTGAAAAACTAGAAGTAAAAGAAG
>CAZUSQ010000129.1:0-2134 GCA_964622655.1 uncultured Methanosarcinales archaeon | reverse complement strand
GAAAGGCTAGAGCAAGAGCTAAGATTTCTTAAAGAAAGCTTTGAAGCAGAGGTAATAAGCAAAGAAGAGTTTGAGAAAGGAAAAGATAGAATTGAGAAAAAACTTAAAGAAATAAAACAAATAGAAGAAAGAGAGCAAGTTCAAAAAGAAGAGCAAATTGCAGATACAAAAGAAGAAATAAAGGTTGAAAAGCCAGCTGAAGTAAAAGAAGAAAAGATAAAATTAAAAGTTATCCAAGATGAAGTCGAAGAACATGAACATTTTGAACCTGTAAAAAAAGAAGAACAAAAAGAAACTCCTGAAACACCAAAAGAAGAAATCAAACCAGCGAAAATCGAAGATTTTCGTGGCACAGAAAATGCAAAGCATTTTCCCGTGGAAGAAAAAGAGGAAAGCAAATTCTTCAAATATACTATTATTTTTGTAATTTTAGTGTTTATTGTATTTTTTTCGTATTCTTTTTTAAAAGAAAATAAAAAAATTCAAGAAAAATCTCAAGTAAAATTTATTGCTGCATGTGGCTCAAATGAAGATTGCAAACAAGAAGGAAAAGAGGGCATTTGCTTAAATCCTGGAACCAAAGATGCAAAGTGCGAATTTAAAGAAATTGTAAAAACAAATGTTATTGTTTTAAACGATAGAAAGAATTGCTTTAATTGTAACACCCAAAGAGTTTTAGACATTTTGGAAAATTGGTTTGGGCCTGTAAATGCTAAAGAAATCGATTATAATACAGCTGAGGGTAAAAATATTATAGAAAAGTTTGGTGCAAAACTATTGCCGTTGTATATTTTAGAAGAAAATGTAACAAAAAAGCAAAGCTTTGAGCAGTTCAAGCAAGTTTTTATTAAAAAAGATAATAACTATGCCTTAAATGACGATGCAGCTGGTTCAACATTTTATTTCAAAAGAGATAATGTGCCAAATAAACTTGATTTATTTATGATTGCTGAGGATAGTGCAAGCATAAAGGCTGAAAATAACTTAAAAGAATTTTTAGATAACTTTAAAGAAGCGAAGTTCGAGAAGCATCTACAAAATGATAAACTAACAAAGGAACTTGATATCAAAACATTTCCAACTTTTTTAATCAATAACAAGGTTAAATTCACAGGCATTCATACATCAGATACAATAAAGAATAATTTTTGTAAAGTAAATAAATTAAAAGAATGCGAAAAGGGTTTATCTAAAAATTTAATTTAACTCATTCACAGTCAACAAATTAACTCTAGTTTCATTCTGCTTGACTTTTGAATCCATTCCAATCAAAAACTTTACATTTGACTCTTCAGCTGCTTTGACAATTTCTCTCTCAATACTTCCATCAAACACAACAGCATGTGCATTATTTATGCTTTTCAACGCTGTTTGTATTTCGCTTATTGGAACTTTTCCAAGCACAGAAAGTTTATTGTCAAGTATCTCTGCGCCTCTTGTGCCTATCAAGTCTTCAAGCATATACTTGAATGCATTTTTTTCCTCATTTGAGATTTGAACTCTTCTTATGCTAGGCAAAGGTTGATATGGTCTCTGCAAAGGTCTTTGAAATTGTTGTGGTTGTCTTTTTGGAATAAGCTCCATTGCAGTTCTTTCAGGCTCTTTTGAAAGCTCAAGCTTTGCCTGCTCGCCTGAGATTCTGCTTCTTAATGCTTTATGGATTTCTTTTTTAGTTATTTCCTCAACTTCTTTGCCATCAGGGGCTTTTGTCACAAAATCAATGTCAGCAACTGACGTAATTTCCTTGACTATTAAATTACCACCTCTATCACCATCTACAAAAGCAGTTACAACCTTTTTTTGGCAAAGCTCAATTATAGTTTCAGGCACAGAAGTACCATTCATTGCAATAGCGTTCTTAAAGCCGTGCTTAAGTAAATTCAATACATCTGCTCTGCCCTCTACAACTATTATTTCATCACTTTCGTCGATAGCAGGGCCTGCTGGAAGTCTGTCTTTGCCATACTCGATAATTTCCATAACCCTTACAGAAGAAGCAACTTCGTCTGCCAATTCTTGAGAATCAGGCATTGTCGACTCCATCATTTTCTTGAGCAATTCTTTTGCTCTTTCGATCACCATGCTTCTTTTGCTTATCCTAACATCTTCTATGTTTATAACATCGATCTTAGCA
>CAZUSQ010000128.1:0-3864 GCA_964622655.1 uncultured Methanosarcinales archaeon | reverse complement strand
TTTAGGGGAATAATCTTAACTTAGTAAAGCTTTCAAGAACGCATAACGATGCAAACATGCTATCAATTGGAGCTAGGTTTTTGAGCGAAGACACAGCTATTAAAGCCATAGACTTATGGTTGAATACGAAATTTAGCAACGAAGCAAGACATAAAAGTAGGCTAAAGCAAATTGAAGATATTGAAAAAGAACTTTGCAAATAAGATGCTCTTTATAAATTATTTTTTTGCTTCTATTATATCTTACTCAGGTTTGTTGATTGGCATTTTTCTTGTTCAGATTGCTCCAGAAGAGCAAATGCCGTTAAAAAAATATTTTGTCTCATTAAGCAGGTTCTTACTTTTTATGATTTTTATTTTTATGTTTCTCTATTACTATAATAAATTCCTATATTCAATAATTCTGTTATCATTATTAGCATTCTTGTTATTTTCTGAATTTTATACTAGATATATATTTAGAAAAGTTATGTTTATTTATTTTATCTTGGGAATTTTATTTCTCATGAGTTCAAAAAATTTCAATCTATTTGTCATAGAATCTAGTTTGATTCTTCTATATGGAATTCCAACGTCATCTTTAAGATACAACAAAAAAGTAAAAAACATTTTAAAAATATTTTATTACAGCTTTATATTTATAATTATAGCTAATTTCCTTTTCTATTTATAAAATCACCATTTTTCATTTCTTATCTTTAAGAAGAAAGCTATATGATTGACTATTATGTGCAACATAAAACTAAATAGCAAAGCAACTATGAATATTTCCAATGTCAAATCAAAAATAAGCATAATAAAAACCAATGCTCCAATTACAAAATCTGTCTGATCAAAAGGTATAAATTTGTCACCTGGTTTTATTCCAAGCCTCCTCTTGAAAAAGCTCTTTGTCAAATCTCCAGTCAAAGCGCCAGTCCCCATCAAGAATCCAAACAAAAGCCAGTTTTGATAATCAATAAATGAGATACTCCTAAAAAATTCCTCATTATACAACGAGAACTGAAAGTAGGCAACAATAATTGAAAATACAAGGCCAAAAATCAGTCCTCTGAACGTTTTATTTTTTCCGAATATTGGTTTGTTGTTTAATTGTTTATCAAAATCAATTGGAAACGCAAATAAATTAATTTTCTTGACAATTACAGGCGCCATATTGGCAAAATATGCTGGCAGCATTAAGTAAAAGCACTTTAATATAAAATTAAACTCAAGCATGAGGGAAATACTTCATTGTCAATTTAAATAGTTTTTGTATATTTCTCTATTTCTTCTGGCCTGAATATCGGCCAGTCATGACCTCCATAAACTGGAATAAATTCCAAAGTTTCCAAGCTTTGTTGAATTTGTTTAGCTTTTTTGAATGGAAATAACTCATCATATCTGCCCCAAAAAACTCTTATTGGGCATTTTATTTCTTTAATTTTTCTGGAGTAATCTTTTTTGTAATTATCATCCACCAAAGTCCAAAAATTACTGTTAAAAATGTTTCTGGAAAAATTGTTTAGTCCTATTTTGATAATTATCAAAGACTTTACTGGATTTCGAAGGATAGTTAATGATGTTTTTATTAAAAATTTATAAAACAATGTAAATTTACGCCTAAAATATATTAGCCCTGCTGGATCAATTAGTACTAGCTCTTTTACTCTGTATTTTGAAGCATATTCAAAAGCGATTAAGCAGCCAGCGGAATGCGCACAAAGTAATGGATTCTTAATTTTAAGTTTGTTTATAAAATCTTTTAATATTAAGGAAAATCCAGAAATCGATACATGGTTTTTTGGACTTTCTGATTTCCCATGCATTGGCAAGTCTATAGCATACATACAATAACGCCTGCTTAGAATACGAATTAATCCTTCGTAACTTCTTGAATCAGCAAATATGCCGTGTAGTAATATTATTGGCTGCCCTCTACCTAACTTTTGATAATTAATGCTAACGCCCTTGAGGTAAATTGACGGCATAGTCTTCAGAAAATTATTTAAGTAGTTATAAATCTTACTTGTTTATGCAATTTAAATTCAATAATCCAAACAAAATCACTATTATTAGGGTTAGTCTAATTCCCCTGTTTGCTATTATACTTCTAGTTGATATTCCACACAAAAATGTGCTCGCAGCTTTTATATTTATAATGCTCTCTGTTTCTGACATTCTAGACGGCTATATTGCACGTAAAAAAAAGCAAGTTACGGAATTTGGCAAGCTTATTGATCCTATCGCCGATAAGCTGCTTATCTCAACAGCAATGATTTTCTTGATCGGGAAAGGAGTTGAGCTATGGATGGCTGCCGTCATTATTTCCAGGGAAGTTATATTAACAGCTGTAAGAATTTATCTAATTCCCAGTAAGATAGTTGTCCCAGCGAGCGTTTTTGGCAAGGCAAAGACTGTTTTGCAGAGCATAGCAATTGTATTTGTTTTACTGGAGCTTTCCCTTAGCTGGCACATGATGTTATCCGCTGTTCTTTTGACTGTAATTTCAGGACTAGAATATCTAGTTAGAATAAAAAAGATGACAGGAAACAAGATAGTTAACTTGCCGAATCTTATTACTCTCTTTAGATTTTTATTAATTATACCTTATTTTTATTATTTTCTAAATTCTAGAATAAATATTTCATTGATAATTTTTTTGATTATAATTTTAAGCGACAAGCTTGACGGAATTTCTGCAAGGCTAATGAATCAAAAAACAGAATTGGGAAGTGGATTTGATTCGTTTACAGATTGGACTTTGATTATAACAACGTTCTTTATGCTTGTCATAAAGAATCATTTAAGCATTTTATGGATTATTCTGCTTATCATTCCATCCTCAATCAGTGGCATCCTTAAGATGATTTATGCCAAAAAGCTCAAAATAGTTCCAGTTATATTTATCGCGCGTCTAAGTGTAGGATTAACATATATGACCATAATATCTATCTTAATAGCATTAGGATACAAAATTAGATTTGGTTACGAAGAGATGTTGCTCACTGCTACAGTTGTGATGACATATCTAGCAATGGCTGGTTACATGTTAAAAGCATTGAGTATGCCTAAATCCACTATAAAATATACTAATGCAAAAAGCCCTTGATTAAGATAATTTCTTAATTCTCATAGAAGAAACCATAAGTACGCCTAAAACAAGGTAAATGTAAGGGTAAAACTTTGCCGGAATATTCAAAAAATAAGCAAAAGGTATGATAATTCCGTTCATTGTTATAGGCATTCCTTGAAATGCGCCTTTCAAATCCATTATATTGTATCTTGCAAGCCTCAAGATTCCGCAGAAAAGGAAAATTGTGAATGCTATAATTCCAAATGTAATTTGCAATTGTTTTAAATTGGTATCAAATTGCATTAAGCTGACACCAAATATTGCAGGAGCTACTCCAAATGAAACAGTATCTGCTAAAGAATCAAGCTCTTTGCCAAACATATTCTGCTGTTGCAGTGATTTAGCGATTTTACCGTCAAAATAATCAAAAAAAACTGCAACAAACATGACAATAGCAGCTAATCTAAAATTATTATTAATCGATAATATTATGCTCGATAAGCCCAATGCGACGTTCAGCAATGTTAGCAAATCCGCAATCTTCAAAAGTCTAAACATCCTGAACTCATCAAATTCAGTTCTTCTTCTTAAAAGCCTGAATTCAGACTTCCACAATGCATGGATTCCAGAAAGCACAGTTAGTATCAACGCTGTTGCCATAAATATCCAATCAATTTGCAGACTAATCATTGGCGGTAATAATGCCATAAGCTGAAAGAAATAGCTTATTTTTCCCAGTAAGGTCGGTCTGAACTCATTCCTCAAATCTTTGTATAGCAGCACCGTACCTCCAATAATTGTAAGCATATC
>CAZUSQ010000127.1:0-3908 GCA_964622655.1 uncultured Methanosarcinales archaeon | reverse complement strand
ACGTTAGGAGGAAGTGATGAACCTCCACTGCCTCCGCCTGCTCCAGATGAGCCAACAAATACAACTAATGATAACAAAAATATGATACTTATTATAACTAATGATAGCTTGTTCATGGTTTTTATGCCTTGTGAACACAAAGACTAAATGATAATAAACTGCTACTTTTTAGTGCTTAAGCAGATGATTTATTTAAATCTTACCTTCAATATAGAAGACAACTAAATTTATAAATAGCCTTCTATGTCATAATATTGATGAAAACCTTCGTAATGATTCCTACTTATAACGAAAGAGAAAACATCAAGAATCTTATAGATAAAATCTTAAAATTAAAAATAAAAAACTTGCATATAGTTGTAGCTGATGATAACAGCCCAGACAGTACTTGGAAAATTGTGCAAAATATTTCAAGAAAAAATAAAAATGTGCATCTTTTATTGAGGAAAAAAGACAAAGGAAGAGGTTCTGCTGGCAGAGATGGCTTTATTTATTGCTTGAAGAAAGGTGCTGATATTGTTGTTGAGATGGATGCTGATTTTAGCCATAATCCAAAGTATATACCTGTAATGATTAATGAACTAAAAAATGCTGATTTGGTGCTTGGCTCTAGAAGGGTAAAAGGAAGCAAAGAAATTGGAAGAGGCTTTTTAAGAATGTTAATCACATATATAGCCAATCTTTACATAAGGTTGATACTAGGTATAAAAATCAAGGATTGCAATTCTGGCTTTAGATGTTTTAAAAGAAAAGTTTTAGAAAAAATAAATCTGGAAAGGCTTGAGTCAAAAGGTCCTGCTATTGTACAAGAAGTTTTGTTTAAGGCACATTTAAAGGGATTTAAAATAAAAGAAGTACCAATAACTTTTGTCAACAGAACAAAGGGAAAATCCAAACTTGGGATTGCTGAATTAGCCAGGGGTTATTTTGTGGTGTTAAGATTAAAATTTTTAAAATTGATTGATCAAATCTGAATTGTTAAAACAATTATGACTTAATACATTCAAATATTATATGGGGGAATGGCTTGTTTTTATCTGCAGGATAAGAATTTACTTTAAAACCTATATTATTGAGTAGAGTGAACCATTCACTCTTTTTTCTAAAATAAATTGCTGAATAAACCTTTTTTTCAAAAAGCCAGGCTACTAAAAAATGATCAACCAAAAAAACTATAAAATATTTCAAAGAAGCTTTTGGCTCAATTTCAATAATTACCAATTTGCCTTTATTGCGAAGTTTTGACCAGCATTTCCTTAGCAGTTTTCCCTGTTCCTTAAAAGAACCAAGGTGGTGAAGCAAATGCATAAGAATGATTGCATCTGCTGCTGGAATTTTAGTTTTATTGACATCACCTAAAACAAACTGTGTATTTGGAAGGCCACGACCTGCATGCTTAATTCTATTTTTATCTACGTCCACACCAAAAATTTTTCTCTTTTTGGACCCTAAAGCTAAATAGTTTGAGAATAAGCCTTCTCCACAGCCAAGATCAATTATTACCCCTTTTTTAGGTACGATCTCCTCAACTTGCTTATATGGAGCATCCCAAAGACGAATTCTTGCAAATAGGCTTTTCCAACCTAAACCTGAATAAAGATTTATGGTTTTTTTTGCTAAAATATCATTTTTCATTGTCGTATTCAGATAATTTTATATATGCTAACCAGCTACAAATCTGAAAAATGAAAGGTAAAAAAATTCTTGTTTTAATTTTTATTCTTGCATTAATTTTTAGATTATTATTTGTATTTTTAGTGCCTATTTTCGAAAAACCTGATGAAAAACAACATTTTGAGTATATAAAGTTTGTTGCTGACAATAAAAAGCTTCCCATAGAAAAAGGAAATCAGAGAGATGAATTTTATCAGCCTCCATTTTACCACATTTTGACTTCGTTTATTTTGAGATTAATGAGATTATTTATTCAAGACATTTGGCATCAGATCATTTTCCTGAGAATTTTATCAGTCATTGTTAGTATGTTTACTTTGTATTTCACCTATAAGATAACTTCAATAATTTTTAGTGATATTAAACTTATTCTTGGAACTTTGGCATTTGTCTCTTTACTTCCCTCACATATAAATATGAACAGTACTTTCACAAATGCAAATTTTGGCGACCTTCTATCAACTCTGATTATTTACATGACGCTAAAGATTCTGATAGAAAAAGAAAATCGTAATAACCTTATTATTCTAGGAATAGTTACTGGAGTAGCGTTGATAACTAGACTTAGTGTAATTTCAGCAATTCTAACTATTCCATTCACTTTTATTATTAAATACTATCCTGATATTAAAAAAACAATAAAGCCTTTGGCAATAATTACTGTAATTGCTTTGAGCATTTCCACATGGCATTTAATCAGAAATTATAACTTATACGGTGATTTCCTCGGGCTCGGAGCTGTGAGGCTTGCTATTGGCGAGGATAAAGTAACAGTGAACATGCTTTTTGTTCCAAGACTCTTAGGATGGACATTTATCACTTTTTGGGCAAGTTTTGGCAGGACTAATAACATATTTCTCGGCAATCTTACTTCAACAAGAGGTGTTATCACATCTATAGTTAGCTATTCATTATTATTACTAATTACACTTGCTTCTTTATACGGATTATTTCGTTTCTTTAAGAAATACAGGAAAAATAAAAATCTTTTAAGCAAAAAGCAAAAAAAAGCTTTTACTATGATTTTTTTATATCTTACCATATCTGGTTTGTCATTTATATCTTTTAATTTACACGATTTTCAACCACAAGGAAGACTTTTATTTCCTATTATATCAATAATATCAATACTTTTCACTTTTGGTATTTATACTCTTACTACTAGTGCATACAGGCAGATATTCCTGCATATTTACATTTTATCATTTATAATATTAAATATCGCTTCGCTTATCAGTGTAATGTTATACTATGCGTAATTTAGTGAAAAATAACTTATGCCAAATTTTATAAAGCCATATAACAGGCTACGTTGTATTTTAGTATTGATTGGTGAAATTTAATGAAGATAGCAATTTTAACTCCAACATTTCATCATTATAGCGGCATTGATAGGGTTGTCGAATCACAAGCAATAGAGTACACCAAAAAGAATCATCAAGTTACTGTTTTTGCCCTTGAAGCGACAATTAAACCAGAGGGTTTCAAGCTTGAAGATACAGCATTTGTTAGGATTGATTTAAAATTTTAAATTGATTTATTTCCTGTAATATATATATTGTAGTATTAGCATTTTTGATAAAAATGATGTAATTACAAATAAATAGAAAAACTTTAAATATATCTTATTAGACAAAAGGTTATATATATTTTTAAATCCGCCACATAAAGAGGAGTGATAATGAAAAAAGAGGATTATGGTGTGTTTTTTAATTCTCAAGACGGCAAGGTAATTTCAAGTCTATTTTTTTTAGTTGGTATTATAATTCCACTACTATGTTTCAATATTCTTCCAAGAAATACTTTGAGCAATAATATTTACTTTAGGCAAGGAATAGTTTTAAAAAGGATTAAAACCTCCCACTATACTGCAGAAGGGGGTGTCATTAATCAATGAAAATAGCTATACTTACGTCTACATTCAATTATTATAGTGGTATTGATAGAGTAGCTCAAGATAGGGCAGAACGACTTTCAAAAGAAGGTCATAAAGTAACTGTTTTTGCATTTGAAGCAAAAATTAAGCCAAAAGGGTATAAACGTATTGAATTAGGAAGAATTAAATCACAATTTTTAGAAAGATTTTATAGATTACTCCCTTTTTTCTACTTTAATAAAAGTATTGTTAAGAAACTTAAAGATTTTGACCAGATAATATCATTTAATGAACCATTTGTTTGGCTTGGAGTTCAAGCAGAAAAAAGATATAAAATAAAACATACCACTTGGTTTAG
>CAZUSQ010000126.1:0-3938 GCA_964622655.1 uncultured Methanosarcinales archaeon | reverse complement strand
TATTTGAAGGTTCATTTTAAGTTCTGTTTAGATTTTGGTTTAAAAATCTTGTTATAGAAATAAGCTTATTTATTCTATAATCACCATTCACCTTATACCCAACAGTAATACATCCAGCTCTTCTGCCAGCAACCATATCATTCATTGTATCTCCAATTAATATGGTATTTTTTGGATTTACTCTTAATAATTTACACACCTTAATTATCATATCGGGAGCTGGCTTTCCGCGCTTCACTTCTTGACTGGTTATTATCACATCAAAAAATCTACCCAACTTGAACTGTTTTATTATGCTCTTAACAATAATTCCTGTCGAATTTGAGATTAATCCTGTCTTTATGGACATTCCCTTCACTTTTTTCAATGCATGAATAGAATGTGAAAATAAATTTACCAGATGTATATTCTTAGAGAAATAAATATCTTTAAGACGATTTAATTCATAAACAGTTTTTTCAGGGAAATAAAGTTTTATATCTCTTTCTATAGGGCTGCCAAAATTTTTTCTGAAAAGTTTTGTAGGAATTGCTTCTTTTCCATCTTTCTTGCGGATATTGTTAAAGGTAGCATGCCAAGCACTTAAAGAATCCACCAAAACCCCGTCCAAATCAAAAAGAATAGCTTTAACTTCCTTTCTTTGCACGATACCTTCCTCTTTTTTCAACAATTTCAAGCCTTTTTAACGTTTCATTACTGTTTTTTGCTTCTTTTTTATAAGTCTCTAGAGCACATTTAAAGCATTCTTCCCATATTTTATAGTGCTTTGATTCAAGCCCTTCTTTGAGCAAATGCAAATCAACTGCCTTGTCTTCTGCCTTTTCTGAAAAAAAAGACAAACCAAAGTCAATAAAATAGATTTCTTTGTTTAATATCATATTAGATGTCGTCAAATCGCCATGGATTATAGAATTATTATGCAGTATTGTGATTTTTTTACCGATTTCCCTACACAAATTTTTATAATCAAGTATTTCCAAAATATTCTTTACCAATTTTCCATCAATTTTTTCAATAACTAAATTTTCTTTTTCGTCATTTTTTATTAATCTTGGAGCTGGAAAGCCAATTGCTTCCAATTTCTGCAGTATTTTTGCTTCTCTTCTTGTCCTAAATCCTCTTAATTTTTCATCTATTTCTTTAATTCTGTAAGACTTTTGAAATCTATTTTTTAGAATTTTATCTTCTTCTAAAAATAATTTTGCTTCTGCTCCTTGTGCTATAAGTTGTTTCATGTAATTAGAGAAAAATTGTATATTTAAAAAGGTAATTATATAAGAGCGATTAATTCTTCTTTTGGCACTTTTTTGGGGAATAAAAGTCTATTGTAGTAATTTACAACCTCATCTATATCTAATAGAGGAGAAAACTCTCTTACTAGTTGGTGGGCATAGATAGTATGGTCCCTTACTTCTGAATGTGTAAATATTTTCCAAGCTTCAAAATATGATAATCTCACTCTTTTCTCAAAATGTGACACTTGTCTACTCTTTCTACTTGACTCAACCGATGCCGCTTTCCATTTTTCTAAGGCTCGTTTGAAAATTGTTCCTATCTCAGTCATTAGCCAGCCATAGTAGATTAGATTCTGTACGTCAGAGCTGTCTTTAAACATACCTAAATAATAATTATGAGCATCTCTAGAAAGAGTATCTAATTTTCTGCTGGGGTAAAAGCTTTTACACTCGACTATCGCAGTTCTTGTAGTTGGTTCTACAAATCCAAGCAATTCATCTAAAGGTATAGGTGATCTCATAAGTACTTGGTAACAGATATAATTTAAAAAGTTATCCCAAAACTGATTTAATTTAAAAATTGTTAATAGCCCTGAGCAGATTCGAACTGCTGTCACAAGCTCCAGAGGCTCGTATGCTTGACCTCTACACCACAGGGCTATAAGAAAACGTTATAGTTATTTATTTTTATATGTTTTTACTCACATCACTGAAAGCATCAATTTAAGCACTATTTTACATATACAAAATCAATAACCCTCGAGCGACCTTTATAAGCATACTTGATTAAGGTAACCCGCTTGCGGTAGTTTGGGTGAATAAATAGGCGAGGCGAGGTTTAATGGTAGAAAAACCGAGCCGAGCACAAGAGTATGCGACGAAGTCGCGGATTGATGAAAAGATATAATAAAAATTTACAAAGTCAATATTAATGGTTGTTCATCTATTATTTCTCTTCCTTAACCTCGACTTTAACTTCCGGTGGCTTTTCTCTTGCTTCAATTCCAGCATACCTTATTTCGCATACTTTCAATGGATAGATTTTGTTCAAATTTTCCCTCATAACTGCTTGTAACTTATGAGAAATCAAATCATTTATAAACTCATCATACTTCATTTTCTTGATTGTTTTTGTAAGAAAACTGATTATATTATTCCTGAGCTTTGCTGCAACTGAACCTTTTACATCAGATTTTGCAATAACTAATGGCTTAACCCTCAAGAAAATATTATCACTTGTTTCGCAATTAAATGACAAATCCATTTTCTCGCTTGCTCTTCTTGCATATCTTTTGAGAGTAGAAGGGATAATCTCATATCCAACAATATTTGTCTTTGCTTTGTTGTCTTCAACCTCAACAATTTTGAAATGTATATTGATATTATGCTTTTTTGGGTCATTTATCAAATTCATTAAGCTGTGACTTAAAGTTTTGCCTAGCATTTGCTGTGGCTCATAAACTAATGTTTCACCTATAACTGCATTGTCAAATTGCTTTGGCGCAATAATTGGATACCATTGCTTTTTCTTTAATTTTGTAACCTGCTCTTGTGCCATTTTTATTGAAGTTTTGGAGTACAAGACGATTTATAAAGGTTTATGTTTCAACGGTTTCGTCCGTTGACACCGAGAAACTTTTTAGAAAAAAGTTTCATCAAAAAGTGTGCCATTTTCTATGGCACGTATCATGAATGGCGAGTTGTCGCGATGTGGATGAATAGCGACAACGAGCACAAGTTTTTGTCGCGAAGCGACAGTTCGAATTTGTTTAAAAGAAATATGGGTTTAAACATCCAGATTGACAACTTCTTTTGCATGCATCTCAATGAACTTTCTTCTCGGCTCAACCTGGTCGCCCATCAGCAATGTGAATATCTTGTCAGCTTCTACAGCATCCTGCAATGTGACTTGCAGTATAGTCCTATTATTTGAGTCCATCGTGGTTTCCCACAATTGCTGGGGATTCATTTCTCCAAGCCCTTTGTATCTTTGCAGATTAACATCATCTCTTCCTATTTCAGTCAATAATTTTTCTAATTCTTCATCGTTATAAACATATTTTGCCAATTTGCCTTTTGTGGCCTTATACAAAGGAGGCTGGGCAATGTAGACATAGCCTGCTTCAATCAGCGGCAGCATGTGCCTGTAGAAGAATGTAAGCAGCAATGTCCTTATATGGCTTCCGTCAACATCAGCATCAGTCATTATCACAAGCTTGTTGTATCTTGCCTTTGTTATGTCAAACTCTTCTCCAACGTTTGTTCCTATTGCTGTAACCATTGTTGTTATCTCCTCATTCTCAAAAATCTTGTTCAGCCTTGCTTTTTCCACATTCAATATTTTTCCCCTTAACGGCAATACTGCTTGAAATTCACGGTTTCTTCCCTGCTTTGCAGAGTTGTGCACGAATATTCCTGATGCTAAAGCAAAATTATGAGTGCCGGGAATCTCAATATCATATACATCTATCTTTTCTTGGAGCGATATGATTGCTTTTATTTTATGATTATAATTTTCAACTGCCTCAACAAGCCCTTTTTCATCGTTATGAAAAAAGCGCTCAAAGAAAGCTTTATATGATAGAACATTATTATTTTTCAATTTCTTGAGTAGCCTCTCAAATTCTTGGACTTCTAGAGTTTTGTACTTTTGATAGACTTGCCCAAGAACGTTGGCAGTATTTTCATAATAAGTTTTATTGT
>CAZUSQ010000125.1:671-3984 GCA_964622655.1 uncultured Methanosarcinales archaeon | reverse complement strand
TATAGAAAAATTGCCCCTTTAGGCGAGGCACAAAAATCACAAATTATTTCACCCAGCGAGGATTTAAGATATCTTTTGTTTGGTTCTAGAAAAAGGTATAAAGCATTTTTATATTTATTAAATAAAGAAGATTTACCTAATGAAGAACTCTTTACAATATTTCAGAAAATTAATAGTTTATTTAACGAGATGTGGGGTACACTTAAAAGTGCTTGTTTCCTGCTTAAAAGACAAGTTATAAAAGATTATAGAAAAGAATTAGACCAAGATCCACTTGTTGGACCTTATATTAAAAAAGCAAAATCCTACTTAAGAAAGTAAGAATTAAAACTTTTTTTATAATACTATTATAATTTTTTTAATAATATTTATAAATAAGCTATGTTTACTATTTTATCTCATCTTATAAACACCGTGAGATGCGAGAGCTCGCCTCTCGCTCGCTCATGTCAAGGTGCACCCTCTTACTCCTCTTTGGTGCACCATTTTTATTTTTAATAAGTGGGGATTAGTAATGTTTAAAAAATGAAAGTATTTTCTGTTAAAATTAAAATATCAAAATGTGCGGCATAGTAGGGGTTATATCAAACAATAATGTTAATGAAAAGCTATTCAATGGGTTAGCTAATTTGGAATATAGAGGCTATGATTCTGTTGGAATGTGTTTTATTAATAATGACAAACTTAAAATCAAAAAAGGAGTTGGTAAATTAGAAGAAGTGCATAAAAAAGTCAATTTCTTAAAGCTTAATGGCAATATTGGAATTGGGCATTGCAGATGGAGCACTCATGGCGGTGTTACAGAAAAGAATGCGCATCCCCATGTTGATTGCAAAAACAAGATTAGCATTGTACATAATGGTATTATTGAGAATTATTCTGAATTAAAGGAAGAATTATTCAAAAAAGGGCATAAGTTCTATTCTCAAACTGACACAGAGGTTATTGCACATTTAATTGAAGAGAATTTGAAGGACAGCAGAATTGAAGATGCTGTAAGGTTTGCTTTAAAAAAGATTGAAGGAAGCTATGCATTAGGCATTTTATTTTCTGAGCAACCAGAGAAGCTTTTAGCAGCTAGAAATGAAAGTCCTTTGATAATTGGAGTTGGCAAAAATGAAAACTTTATTGCATCTGATGTGCCTTCTATTTTAAGTCATACTAATAAAGTTATTTACTTAGAAGACAAGGAAATTGCAGTTCTTACAAAAGATGATGTTAAAGTTTTTGATTTAAATGGTAAAGAAAAAAATAAAAAAATTCACTTAATAAATTGGAATGCAGAAGCCGCTCAAAAATCTGGTTACAAACATTTCATGCTTAAAGAAATTTATGAGCAGCCAAGAGCAATAGCAGATACTTTGAATGAAAGAATAATTAATAACAGCACTATTTTTGAAAAAGAATTTAGATTGACGAATGATTATTTAAAGAAAATAAATAGAATTGTTATTGTTGCTTGCGGAACTTCATGGCATGCTGGATTAGTAGGCAAATTTATGTTTGAGGAGCTTGCAAAAATACCAACAGATGTAGAGTATGGTTCTGAGTTTAGATATAGGCATCCTTTATTGGATAAGAACACATTAGTTATTGCAATCTCACAATCAGGCGAAACTGCAGATACAATAGCTGCATTAAAAGAAGCAAAAAAATATGGAGTTAAAACCTTGTCTATATGCAATGTCATGGGTAGCTCTATAACTAGAATATCAAATGGTGTTATTTATACAAGAGCTGGTCCTGAGATTGGAGTTGCTTCAACAAAAGCTTTTACAACACAGCTTGCTGTTTTGTATTTACTAACTATTTTACTTGCAAAATTAAGAAAAACATTGAATGAAAAACAAATTAAGGATATGATCGAGGGTATAAGAAGAATACCATTGCAATTGCAGTCTGTGCTAGATGAAGATGATGAAATTTTGAAGTGTGCAGAGCTTTACCATCATAAGCAAAATTCTCTTTACCTTGGAAGGGGTGTTAATTTTCCAATTGCATTAGAAGGTGCTTTAAAATTAAAGGAAGTAAGTTATGTACATTCAGAAGGGTATCCTGCTGCAGAGATGAAGCATGGGCCTATTGCCTTGATCGATAAGCATATGCCTGTTGTGTTTATTGCACCACATGATGTTTACACTTATAAAAAGGTGCTTGGCAATATAGAAGAAGTAAAGGCAAGAGGAGGCATTATAATTGCAATTGCAACAGAAGGTGATACTTCAATACCAAAAAAAGCAAAACATATCATATTTATTCCAAAAACATTATATACGCTTAGTTCTATTTTGGCAGTTGTTCCTTTGCAATTGCTTGCTTATCATATTGCTGATAAGCTTGGATATGACGTAGACAAACCCCGCAACTTGAGCAAAACCGTAACGGTGGAATAAATTTATATATTAAAATTATATTTATATATAACATGGAAGGCAAAAACTCTTTTAAAATTAAGCCGCCGCATATTGCATTGGTACTTTTATTTTTAGCGTGGCTTGTTGATCGTCTATTTCCACAATTAAGAATTATTAGTAAGTATAATAAATTAGGAATTGTAGTATTTATTTTAGGCATTTTGTTGATGCTTTGGGCATTCTATCTTTTCAAAAAAAATAAAACTCCAATAATTCCTGGGCAAAAGCCTACTTTTATGGTTGCACAAGGCGCATATAAATTTACACGAAATCCAATGTATTTAGGAGTTACAATTGCTCTTTTTGGTGCAGCAATTTACATAGGGAATTTACTTTCATTTTTATCTCCAATAGTATTCTTTATTATAATGAATTCTGTATTTATACCATTTGAAGAGAAATTACTGGAAAAAATTTTCAAAAAACAATATATTAATTACAAAAGAAAAGTAAGAAGATGGTTATGAGAATCCGAAAAGCAAAAAGTAATGATGCAAAAGATTTGAAAGAAGGAAGTCAAGTTTTTAAAAATGAAATTAAAAAATTTCATCATTACATTGTTGCTGAAAATAATGGAAAAATAATTGGCATTGTCACATGGCTTATGCATGGTCTGCCAAAACATCAATTATGCGAATTGGATAGGATTGCTGTTTTGCCTGAATATCGAGGAAAAGGGATTGCAAAAAAATTATTTAATGCATTAATCAAAGATGTAAAATCATTTTACAAGAAAAACAAGTCAAAATTAAGGAAACTTTATCTTTTAACACATGCTGACAATATAAGGGCACATAAGTTTTATGAAAAGCTTGGATTCAAACATGAAACAACTTTAAAACGGCACTATTATAAAAACAAAGACGAGTATGTTTATAGTATGTTTTTTTGAATGAGAA
>CAZUSQ010000125.1:0-661 GCA_964622655.1 uncultured Methanosarcinales archaeon | reverse complement strand
TTTGGGAACAAATCTAATCTTTCTGATGGTAAACCAGAATTTTCATAAACTGATTTTGGCACATGACGAAAATGTGCTGAAGGAATTTCTACTCTAGGAAAATAACTTTTATATATATCCGCAAGATCTGCAATTTGTACTCGTGTTAATCTATTCGGCAATAATATTAAATCAGAAATTTCAGTTGTGTCAGGATAGTTAAGAATTGGTGCATTATTTGGTTTGCCTCCTGTTTCATTTACAATAACTCCCCTAACATATCCGAAATTGGCTACTTCATCAATAACGCGACCAAAATCTTCATGTCTAACACCACGATAGTGAGGTAATCGTTGATCTGCTTTAGCTCTCCTAAGAGTGCTAAGTCGAACGCCTGGAACTAACCTTGGACTACCTTGCCCATAGTACCAAACTTCTCCATGGGCTGCATAATATGTAACATCATTGTGACCTGTAATTTTTATAACTACACCACCAAGAAGTTCTTCTGGAATTGTTATCAGTCTTAATTCTTCGAGGGTTAAATTTCTAATATCAACTAATTTTTCGGTTTCCTCTTCAGGAGGTGCTGTTGTCATATCTAAATAGAAACACTATATTGTTTAAAAACCTTTCTCTAAAACAATCCAACCAAATTCAAAAACTGCTCTTTTGTATTGCA
>CAZUSQ010000124.1:0-3984 GCA_964622655.1 uncultured Methanosarcinales archaeon | reverse complement strand
TCCCTCAGGAATAGGGACTCTCATAACAAGCCTTAAAGCCCTTTCATCTAAGCCTAAGTCAATCAATCTTTTGTGAATTCTCATCTCGTAATGCTCCCAAGTTGCTGTTCCTTCGCCATCAGGGCTTTTTCTTGTTGTTACTTTAAGCCTTTTTGTTGGCAAAGGAATTGGGCCTCTCATATCAACCCCTGTTTTTTCAGCTATGTCTTTTATGTAGTTGCAAACTTCATTTATTTTGTTGATGTCAATGCTTGCTATTTTTATTCTTGCTTTTTGCATTTTAATCACATGGGGTTGATATGGTTGATAGCAACTTAGTGCTTCATGATAATTGTTAGTTTACCATGATCCTTGAAATAAGGAAAAAACGAAAAAATTTATTTTTTCACTAAATCAATACACATGCCAGCTGCTACTGTTACGCCTGAGTCTCTAACAGCGAATCTTGCCATTTGGGGAATTTCAGCTTGCTTCTCTATGCATAATGGCTGTATTGGCTTTATTTTTACTACAGCTGCGTCACCATTCTTTATGAAATCAGGCTTTTCCTCTTTTGTTGCACCAGTTGCTGGGTCAAGCTTTTTAACTATTTCAGTAATCTGACATGCAACTTGTGCTGTGTGTACATGGAACACAGGTGTGTAGCCAACAGTAATAACAGTTGGGTGGTTCAAAACAACCATTTGAGCTGTAAACTCTGTTGCAACTGTAGGTGCATTATTTACATGGCCAAGAACATCTCCTCTTGCAATGTCTTTCTTTTCGATACCTCTTACGTTAAAGCCGATGTTGTCGCCTGGCTCAGCTTGCTCCATTTGCTCATGATGCATCTCTATGCTTTTTACTTCACCAGTTACACCTTTGCCTTCTCTTGCAGGCACAACAATAACTTTATCATTTACTTTCATTACGCCAGTTACAACCTTGCCAACTGGAACTACTCCAATCCCAGTAATGTTATAGACATCTTGAATAGGCAATCTCAATGGCAACTGTGTTGGTTTTTGAGGTTCTTTAAATGTGTCCAATATTTCAAGCAAAGTTCCACCTTTGTACCATTGCAAATTATCGCTTTTCTTTGCAACTTTATCACCAGGAAAAGAAGCTCCTGTTACAAAAGTTATTTCATCTAACTTATAACCAACAAGTTTTAACTGCTTTGAAACATCTTCTTTAACTTCATTAAATCTTCTTTCATCATATTTTGCCATATCCATTTTGTTGATATAAACAATCAATTGATTAACACCTAAAGTTCTTGCCAAGAAAATGTGTTCTTTTGTTTGAGCCTGTACACCATCACCAGGGTTTGCAGAAACAACAAGAACAGCAGCATCTGCTTGGGCAGCACCAGTAATCATATTCTTAATGAAGTCTTTGTGACCAGGAGCATCAATTATAGTAAAGTAATACTTTTGTGTTTCAAATTTTCTATGGCTTAAGTCAATTGTAAGCCCTCTTTCTCTCTCTTCTTTCAAATTATCCATTACAAAAGCAAACTCAAATCCAACTTTACCAAGCTCTTTTGCTGTTTCTTTTAGTTTTCTCATTGTTTGTTCGTCAATGCCCCCTGTGTCGTATAGTAATCTGCCTACTGTTGTCGATTTTCCATGATCTACATGCCCAATAAACACAAGGTTAAGATGTGTTTTTCCCTTAGCCATTTTATCAATATGTCGATAAATCCTTTGGATTTTCGAGGTAAATGGTGAGCGAGGTTCGACGAGCTCACCTCGCATGTCACTGCTCAAAAACCAAAGGTTTTTGACAAACCTCCTATTGTAATTATGAATTTTAGCCTCTTTGGGAATAGTACTATATTTATAAAGGTTGCGGATTTTTATGAGTAAAATATAAATCTAAAAATTAATATACAATCATAAATCACCACTATTTTATGTTCGACAACTTTTTAAAAGAAAAATCAGATTTTTTAAGTAAAAAAGACAAAAGCAAAAAAGGTTGCATAGATAAAGATGCACTAAAAATAGTTAATGAAATAAACTCTAAAAAAGGTTACTATACAACAAGCAGTTGTTCTGGAAGGATTGTTTTGTTGGAGATGAAATCAAAGAAGAAAAATGAAAGCAATTGGATTTTTATAAAACATGATAAAGTCAATTTTAAAGAGATTTTGAATTCATTAACACAATGCAATAAAAAAAATAATCAAAAAAATCGAGAGCTTCCTCTGAAAGCAATCGTGGGCTTGAGCGAAGCGAAACCCACAAGGTGTCAACGGACTTTGCCGTTGGAGGAAACCAGCTTTGACCGCAATAGATTCAAACACCAAATCTGGTTCAAGCAGCAACCATTAATTCTTCATGTTGCTTGCAGAAATCTTGATACGGCAAAAAAGCTGCTTAATGCTACAAGAAAAATATTCAGAAGAGCAGGGATTATTGGCGTCACAAAAAGAAAAGTAATGGTTGAAGTTATAGGTGATGAAAGATTAGAAACGATAATTGCTGATAAAAATTTTGTTGCTGATGAGAATTATTTAAAAAAATTAATTAAAGTTGCAAATGAGAATTTTGTTGAGAATAAAATGAGGAGTGAGAAATTTCTAAAAATTATTAAACATCTTTAGACCTCTTCTTAACTTCTGTAAAATAAAATTGTTTAAGTCTAAAGCTCAACGATAAATTTTTTATCACCTTCTCTGTAGATATAGCCTTCTTCTTTTGGTTTCAAATTTAGCTCTTTCGCAATTTTTGTTGGTACTCTTAATGTAACGGAGTTACCTGACTTCCAAAAACTAACTTTTTCTCTTTTTGTACCCCACAATCCTTTTTCCTTTAATTTTTCTTCGACTATCTTGAAGCTTTCATCAGGGAGATATTCTTCGCCACACTTTTCACAATATTCAATGTCTAAAATTCCACAGTTTATACCCTCCATTACTACTTCATCTTTTTTCCATTTAATTTTTCCTCCACACGGACATGGATAATTTATCTTTTTCATATTTCTCACCTTTAGAGTTCCATAACAGTTATTGGATATATCTTTTTAGTATCTTTTAGTATAAATTCTCTGTATACAATTTTATACCATTTGTATTCTGCATGAATTGTTCTGTCTGGCATAAGTTTCTTTGCACCTCTCGTGACTGCTTCTTTTATCTGACTTATGCCAATGCCCCTATCTATCATCCTTTGAGACACATGCTCTGAACGCTTTCTAGAGTCTTTCCATCTAGGCGCACTTTTAAAGTTGATATTAATAACTAACTCCATTTTATTCAAAAGTATATAAAAGTATATAAAAGTATCGATTTTATTCAAATAGCTCGCTGGTACAATTAACATAAGAAAAGTTTTTGAAGTTGTTGTGAATTTTATTTGTTACTACCAAAAAGTTTATAAAACAATTAAGTCTATTTTAATTAATGAGCGATTATACTTCAAAATACAATAATTTTGAATGCTGGTTTCCTGGAGGATGGTATAGATTAAAAGATAAAAATCCAAACTTAATTCAACATTTAGATAGAATTCTAAGAGAGTCGGGATTTAACTATTATTATTTTGAACATTTAATGGGAAGAAGGCGTCCTATATGGTAGGAAGTAACTGATTTAGCCTCAATTGTTAAAGGAGGAAAAGACTTAAGCCCAGAACAGAAATTAAGATTAAGAGAATTAGATATAGAACAGACAAGAGTCTATATTGATTTAGATGAACTTTTAGAGCCAGTTTATTATAAAATGAGAGAATTAGGTTTTACTCATGAAGAATTGATAAGATAAGTAATCAAGCTCCAACCATTGCTTCTGTCAATCCTTTTCTATCCCTAATTTGCTTTATAATCTTGCCTTGCAGTTCTTCCGGCAGTCTCTCGAACAACTGGTCAACAACAGAGCTTGAGCCTCTGCCACCAGTTGCGCTTCTCAAGTCAGAGCTCCATCCAAACATCTCAGCAACTGGCAGTTTTGCCTTTACAGTTATTGTGTTGCCTTCTTGTACAACATCAAGTAATTGC
>CAZUSQ010000123.1:0-3994 GCA_964622655.1 uncultured Methanosarcinales archaeon | reverse complement strand
CGCTTGGAATAATTGTTGGCTTGCCTGCTTGTAGTACAGAAGCTGCGCTATTGCTAGTTCCCAAATCAATGCCAATTATTTTTTCTTTGGTCATTTTTATTAACCTCCATGAAATTTATTTTTTGATTTTATTTTTAATTGATTTTGATATTTTTTATTGATTTTTTCGTTAATGCGTTCAAACGCTTGATTCTTTTAGTTCTTCTTGCGCTATACAATTAGCGCACGACATTTACGACAATTCATTCTTTTTAATTAAATTTTTTAAAATCAAAATTTTACTTTCCGCTTATCTTTACCTTGCTGAATCTCAAAACCTTATCATTAAGCATGTATCCTTTCTGGAATTCATCAAGTATTGTTCCTTCTGGCTTGTCTGATTCTTCTTTCATCAAAACCTCATGTTT
This sequence comes from uncultured Methanosarcinales archaeon, assembly GCA_964622655.1. Lineage (GTDB taxonomy): Archaea > Nanobdellota > Nanobdellia > Woesearchaeales > GW2011-AR4. The sequence goes on along the minus strand of CAZUSQ010000123.1, from coordinate 3,587 downwards.
GTAAGGATCAAACTTTTCTCCATCAGTTTTTATACCTCTTAATCCCTCTGCCTCAAGCATTGAGTGAATCTGGGCATAAATTATTTTTATACCTTCAATGAATTTTTCTTTGTCAGTTGTGTTTTTTAACGCAATCTCGAAGCTGTCAAGTATAGGCAATATATTTGCAACAACGTCAGCGTGTGCATATTTTACAAACTCAACTTGTTCCTTTTCAACTCTTTTCTTGTAATTTTCAAACTCGGCCTGCAATCTTTTTAATGTGTCTGTAAGCTCTTCTATTTTCTGATCCCTTTCATCAGTTTGTTTATTTTCATCTTTCTTTGTTGATTCTTCTTGTTTTCTTATTTCTTCATATAACCTATCATATTCTAATTTATACTCTGAAGGTATATCCCCTCTATGAAGAGCTAACTTTCTGGAAAAACCACCAGATTTATCTTGATGTTTATCTGTCAAAATTTCAATTACCTTTTTCCTTACGCCATCTTCCTTTTTTTGTTCCATTTTTAAAGCTGTAATTTAGTTGACCTTAAGCCAACAGATAATAGGTAATATCAACTAATATATAAATGTTTCGGCAAAAGTTTAAATATAAGCACTTGTATTGGATTTTAATGGTGTACATACGACAAAGAATAACTATAGTTCAGATTAGAAAGCCGGCAGAGCATAATGTAAATCAAGAGTTACAATGGATAGGAACATCCTTAGGGCTTTTTAATCTAAGGGACAAGGACAAAAGCTGCTTTAGGCTATTTATAGAAATATTAAAGTCAGCAAAAGCACATGAAATGCTAAGTAGCGATGAATTGGCAGGTAAAATCTCACTGTCCAGAGGCACTATCATACATCACATAAATAGGCTCATGGAATCTGGATTAGTGGTGCATGAAGGCAACAGGTACATTTTAAGAGTTGAGAACCTAACGACCCTAATCGAGGAAATTGAAAAAGACATTAAAAGAGCCTGCGATGATTTGAAGGAAGTTGCAAAGGAGATTGATAATAGGTTGGGGTTGTAGTTTTATCTTAGACTTTGCTGAATTTCTACATTTTCAAATAGTAAATTATATAAACCAGTAATATTAGATTTAAGCAATGAAAAAATATTATCTTTTCTTCTTATTTCTCTTGTTTCTTCCAAATACTCTGGCAGATATATCATTGCAATCTAACCAGCAAGTCTATAATTTGGGCAATAAACTCGTGATATCTGCTTCAATAATTGATGACAAGAATTTTGAGGGCCTTTTCAAGCTAACTATTTCATGTGAAGATTATAAATTGGAGTATTTTTTGACGCCAATCAGCTTAGAGGCAAATTTCAGAACTGCAATAAATATTCCAGAATTAACAGTTACGCCTGCAATGGTTGGTAATTGCGCAACTAAAGGTGATTTAACCACAAACGATAATCTAATTATTGAAGAAAAGGAATCCAATAAGTTTGAAGTTACAGACCAACTGAAAATTCTTCCAGTAAACAGCAAGATAATTACATTACCTGGCGAAACAATACAGCTTGCAGGAATTGTAAATGAAGCTTACGGCAATAATGTACTAAAGGCTACAATAACAATAAAACTTGACAACAATTCTTATTCTATTGATGCCATTGACGGCAAATTTGAAATCACAATTCAACTTCCAAAAACCATCAAGTCTAGACAACATACGATAGAAATAAGCGCTTCTGACTCAAAAAATAATATTGGTACCAACATTGTTGAGCTGCAAGTTACAGCAATTCCGACTTATATAAAAACTGACATAAGCAAAAGCAACGTAGTGCCAGGATCAAGGATAGATATAGTCTCATCTTTATATGACCAAGCAGACGATTTGATTAATGTATCTTTAGATTTAGAATTAGTAGCGCCTAATGGCAACAAAGTATTTACTAAATCTGTTCAAAGCAATGAATTTATCAATTACGAGTTTAGCCAGTATATTGAGCCAGGAATATATGTCTTATCCAGTTACTACATGGATTTACTTACGCGATCATTAATCAATGTGACAGCTATAAGGGAAATAAAGGTAAAATATGGCAGTGAATCTGTTTTTGTTGAAAACATTGGAAATATTCCATTTGAAGATGAGTTGACGTTTATACTTCAAAATAAGCTGAAAAAATATCCCATAACAAAAAAAATCAAAATAGAACCAGGAAAATTATTGAGCATAGATTTATCAAAAGAAGTGCCGCAGGGCATTTATGACGTTTTAGTGCCATTAAGGGAAGGGTTTAGTCCTATCCAAAGCATAAACAATACTCTTAGCAATTTGTTCAATAGTAATATAAACTTATTGGCTGGCAATGTAACAATACATGACAACAGGCCAGTTTATAGGAGATTAGGAAGCGGCTTAGCTTCAATAAGCGCAAGCTTGGTAGGAGCAGATGGCTTTCTTGCAAAAAATCCAATAATAGCACCGCTAATTTTGGTCGCTATATTGTTGTTGATAATATTCCGCTATGGCAGAAAACCATTGATGAAACTGATGAAGAGAAAAAAAGATGATGAAAAATAGCCCTATATGCCTCTTCTTTTTCTTTCCTCGTCGAAAATTGCTGTTTCCCCAAGTGTCTCATCAAGCAAGTCCTGCGCTGTTTTCAGCAGGCCAACAGAACTTTCCTTTGAACAATATGGACATCTATTTGGTATCTTAACGTTTCTGAATTTGTATCCGCAATTTCTGCATTCTAAATCAAGCATAACACTACCATACAGTAAGAAGTATATAAATTTGTCGAAATTCGACTTATAAAATCAAAATATTTAAAAATAACCTGGTATTTCACATAGTCAAATGATAGTTCAGCAATACATTAGGAATTTTGTAATAAGTTCTATCATAGCTATCATTATTATCTAAGGCCCGAAAAAATATTCTAGGCGGGCCTGAGCAAATTGTTTTCGTTAGGTTATAGCATGTTAAAATTGCTGTGACAAACTAAAGGGAAAATAAAGAAAAATGAACAGCAATAATGGAAATGGCGGTATATATGTTTCTAGCATTCCACTTGAGAGACGTGAATATTCGTGGCACTCAACAATGATAATATTACCAATTAAGTCAACAAAGGCTCTTCGTGAATTTTTAAAGTATCTGCACAATACGGGTTCTTCACTTGAACAGTTGCTAAACAGCCGAATAGAGCTTCATGATGACGGAAAGGCTAGAATTGTGATACCAAATAATTATAATGGATCTGCTGATTATACCCATATAAACCTTGATACTCATGAAACGCAAGTTCTTGCAGATAAATTACGGAGTATTGGTACTGCCAAAGTTGAGACAAGGCCAGGTGCTGAACCTAGCGAAGAAGCACAACGTAGATTGGAAGAGTTTTTAGAATTATATCAATAATCAAAACAATTTATTAGTATCAATTCCCTCTTCTGTGATGCGCTCTTAAGCTTGGTCTTATCTTTTCGAAACCTTTGCCTTTTCCATGAAGCCCTCTTGCTCTTTTTCCTGCGCTTGTAATACCTCTTTCGGACCTTCCTTTGTGACTGAAAATCCAGCTTATGTGGGGATCAGCCATAACCGATGGGTTTGTCCTATCTATCAAA